>JAKAHE010000001.1 GCA_021815285.1 Nitrospirota bacterium | reverse complement strand
GCGGAGGCGATTGCGGCGATAGCGGAACTGAAACAGTGCCGGATGACGATTTCGGGCTTCAGGAAGCTGGCAGCCTCAGCCGGGCTGAAAATACTCGCGGAGGAACATTATCTTTTCAGCCCGTCGCACGAAATACGCTACGGCTGGAAAACGAGGCGCTCCCCGCTGGGAGCGGTTCCGGCGGCGCGTGAGCTATTCGTAATGGGCGCGGAATACCTGCTGGGGAAATAGCAAAAGGAGAGTCCTTTGCCGAGAATCAAGTCTTATTTCATAGACGATAAAGACGGAAGCTTCACAAGCCTCGTCTACATACTGCTTTACATTGTCATCGCGCACGCATGTTTCTGGAAATATCTCGTGCCGGGGAACTTCGCCTACGGCACGGATACCATCGCGGCAAGCTACCCGATGCAGGTAATCGGGATGAAGGACATATTCAAATATCACTACATGCCGCTCTGGAACCCGTACATATTCTCCGGGATGCCGCTCCTTGCAAGCTTCTCTTTTCATGTCCTTTATCCGGGAAGCTGGATATATTTCATCTTCTCGCAGAAATTCGCAACCGGCTATCTCTACATAATCCATTTCATCCTCATGGGGTGCTTCCTTTTCGCGTTCTTCAGGCAAATTGGACTGTCGAAGCAGGCGTCGTTTGTCGGCGGGCTGATATTCATGTCCGCGCCGCACCTCGTTACGCTCGTATATCCCGGCCACGGCGGGAAGATATACACCATGACCTGGCTGCCGCTGGCGCTACTGTTTCTCGACCGGGCGCTGGACGGCGAGTTCCTGTTCAACATCGCCTTGATGGGCCTTTTCGTCGGGCTTATGTTCTACGGCGGGCACATCCAGATAATGTTTTACTGCGGTATAACGCTTGTCCTGTTCCTCGTCATGAGGCTGGCCGCAGATTCGAGAAGCAGGGGCTGGAAGTGGGCGCTTAAGGGTATTGGCGGTTTCGTATTCGCCTTCGGGCTTGGGACGCTTCTCTATGCGGCGGTGCTCATCCCCGCGTTTCAGTATAAGAAGTTCACGGAGCGCGGCCAGGGCGGGACGATGACATCTGCGTCCTCATACCAGTTCGCCACGTCCTTTTCCATGCCGCCCGAGGACATGCTCTATACCATAATGCACGACCCGTTCGGCTGGGGCAAGGACTACGGGCCGACTGTGCCTACCATAGAGCCCACTGCTCCATGGCTGGCAAGGCTCCTCGGGACGACTACGGACAGGATATTCTATCGCGGAAGGATGGGGCTTAAGCTCTCCCTGGACTATTTCGGCGTCCTGGGCGTCGTCCTGGGTCGTATCGGCGCATTGTTCAGGCGGAGCCGCTGCACGTGGTTTTTCCTCGGGATGGGTGTGCTCACCGGCTTCCTCGCCCTGGGCGGGTTCAACCCGTTTTACTACTACATATACAAATACGTCCCCGGATTCTCCATCTTCCGCATACCTTACGCGATAATGATACTCTCGCCCATCTGCGGGAGCGTCCTCGCGGCGCACGGGATGCAGTATCTCCTGGATTACAAGGCCAGGACAGCCTTGGATGGCAAGACAAAGAGCAAGGCGAAGGCCGCGCACAGATCCGGGAGAGACCCTCTTTTCTATTTCATAACCGCGGGCGCCGCCGTGCTCGTCTTTGTCCTCGGGACGGCGCTTTACTGGAATTCGGACATATTCGGAGCGGTGAACCGGTGGCTTGACCATCAGTGGGTCCGGGATATGCTCTGGGGAGAGTTCGACGACGCGCCGGAGAGGCTTTCTTATTTTATCAAGAACATGTTCGTCTTCTCGTTTGTGCTGGCGGTCTCGCTTGCGCTCCTGGCGATATACAGGAAGGGCTGGCTGAACAGGAAATATCTTACCCTGATAGTCTCCGTGATTATAATCGCCGACCTCTGGCCCGTGGACTGGTCGATGATAAAAACCGTCCCGGTCTCGGAGCTGGACAGCGTATTCTACAAGCAGACGCCGCAGATAAAGGCGCTCGAAGCGGACAAGGACAAACCCTTCAGGGTGTTTGCGCCGAATCTCAACAACTTTCTTCTTATCCGCGGAATCGAAAGTCTGACGGGCTATCATGCCGCGCCGCTCGAATACTACATGAACACGGTGGACAGCATAACCCTGAACAACTCGATACTCGATCTCCTGAACGCGCGCTATCTGCTTCTTCCGAAGCAGCCGGAATACGACTTCAGCGCGATACCGGACCCGGCGGCAAGGAAGGAAATGATGGACAGGTACGAGCTCCTGGACAACTCGGACTGCTATTTCTATAAAAGAAAAATCAACCTGCCCCGCGCATGGCTCGTGGACAGGCTAATAAAGGTGGACGACACGGAACAGGCGCTCGGCATAATATCCGACCCGCGCTTCCCGCCGTTCGACGCCGCGGTGGTCTCCGGAAACGGGAAGCTTGACTTTTATATAAACCCGTCCGCAGACCTCGCAGGCCAGAGCGTCAGGGTTACGAAATACACCCCGGACGAGATGGACATAAATGTGTCCGCACCGGCTAATTCGTTCCTCGTGGCCTCCGAGGTCTGGTATCCGGGCTGGAAGGCTTATGTGGACGGCGTCAGGACGCGTATATACCGCACGGACTACGTCCTCCGCGGGATACCGATGCCGAAGGGAAATCACAAGCTGGCGCTTAAATTCTCTCCGGGGACGTATCACATAGGCGTGGCCCTTTCCCTCATGGCGCTGGCGTTCATAGCGTCGGTATTCGCCTGGCGGTTCAGGCTTGCGCGGAGGTAACGGTTTGAGAGCCCTTGTCGTCATACCGACATACAACGAGATAAGCAACGTCGGGAAGATCATCGACGCGGTTCTCGGCGTCTCGGATATTACCGAGGCGCTGATTGTAGACGACAACTCCCCGGACGGCACCGGGGCGGAGGCCGACAGAATATCCCAGGCCAACCCGCGCGTCCACGTTCTGCACAGGGCGGGCAAGATGGGGCTCGGTTCGGCATACATCGAGGGATTCCGTTACGCCATCGACAAGGGTTACGACTACATATTCGAGATGGACGCGGACTTCTCTCACGACCCCGCGGAGATACCGAAGTTCCTCGAGGCGGCGAAGGAGGCAGACGTCGTCATAGGCTCGCGCTACGTAGACGGCATACGGATTCTGAACTGGCCTCTGAAAAGACTTATGCTGTCATACTTCGCAAGCGTATACGCGAGGACGATAACGGGCCTCAAGCTCCACGACACGACCGGCGGCTACAAGTGCTTCAGGCGGGAGGCGCTTTTGAAGCTCGACCTCTCCCGGATTCAGTCGGACGGCTATTCGTTCCAGATAGAGATGAACTTCCTCTGCCAGAAGAAGGGGTTGAAACTGAAGGAAATCCCAATCGTGTTCTCCGACAGGAGGGCCGGCATCTCCAAGATGAACAAGGGGATAATATTCGAGGCGCTCGTCGTGGTCTGGCTCCTGAAGATAAAATCGATATTGGGAATATTGTGACATATGGACATCTCCGTAGTCATACCGCTATATAACGAAGAAGAGAGCCTGCCTGAACTGCACAGGCGGCTGGGCGAGGTGCTGCCGGGCATCGGGAGCTACGAAATTATATTCGTGGACGACGGCTCGACGGACGGCTCGTTGAAAGTCCTTGAAAGGCTGTTTGCGGAAGACCCGCGCGTTCGCGTGCATTCCTTCCGCCGCAACTGCGGCAAAAGCGCCGCGCTCGCGGCGGGGTTCGAGAAGGCGGAGGGCGAATATGTCGTGACGATGGATGCGGACCTCCAGGACGACCCGGCGGAGATTCCGAGCCTGATAGCGAAACTCGACGAATGCGACCTCGTCTCCGGCTGGAAGTTCCCGCGCCGGGATCCGCTGTCCAAGCGGATTCCGTCGAAGGTCATAAACTGGCTGACGGCAAAGCTCACCGGAGTGAATATCCACGACATGAACTGCGGCCTGAAGGCTTATAAAAACGAGGTTGTGAAGGGCCTATCCCTTTACGGAGAACAGCACAGGTTCATACCGGCCCTTGTCCACGCGAGCGGCTTCAAGGTAGGCGAGGTAAAGGTTCATCACCATCCCCGGAAATTCGGCCATACGAAGTTCGGCGCGAAAAGGTTCATGGAGGGCATATTCGACCTCCTCACCGTGCTCTTCATAACGCGCTACATAAAAAAGCCTCTGCATTTCTTCGGCATACCCGGACTGGTGCTCCTGCTGGCGGGCGGATGCACGCTGGCCTACCTGGCTATAGGCTGGCTAATGGGCCGGTGGATTGGCGGCAGGCCGCTTTTCACCCTGGCCGTCCTGCTCGTGATACTCGGAATCCAGTTCATCTCCACCGGGCTCCTTGGAGAGATGCTGACGTCGCTCAGCTATACAAAACACGAGGACGGCGTCGAGCGCGAGCTGTCCTGGCAAAAAACGGATAAGAAGTAACTATGGCAAGTAATAAACAAAAAAGCGGTGTGCAGGCCGCAGGGTTAGCGAGCAGGATAAGGGAAGAGCACGTATTCCTGGCGCTGGCGCTTCTCTTTGGCCTGTTGTGGGTGTTTCTGATACCGCCTTTCCAGCTTCCGGACGAAGAGTCGCATTTCATCCGAGCATGGTCGTTATCCGACGGCAGTCTATTTATCAAAACCGTGAAAGGCCCGGATGGTAAGCTTACCGCTGGGGGGTACATGCCCGTCGATGTGGTCGAGCTTCCAGATGCTATGGGCGCTCGCATGATACGGAGAAATCCGTACCGGAAGTACGATTTCAGCCTTTTCCGGGAGTTCGTAGGCAGGTCTTTCAAAATGAAGCCAGATTACTCGCAGAGGGTTTTCGCGAAGACCAGCGCGGAAATGTATTCGCCTATCCCCTATCTGCCGCAGGCGGTTGGAATCATAGCCGGCAGGGCGTTCGGCGCAGGTCCGCTCATATGTTATTACCTTGCCCGGATATCGGTGATGCTGGCTTACGCCCTGCTGGTCTTTCTGGCCGTGAAAACTACACCGGTCGGCAAAAACCTTTTCATGATAGTGGGGCTATTGCCCATGAGCGTGGCCCTGTCCGTATCGGTCGGCGCGGACGCAATCACGACCGGCGTAGTGTTTTTATTTACGGCATATATGCTCAGGCTTTCATTGGCGGACACGGGTCAGCCGTTAACCAGGGGCAGGATTGCCGCGGTATTCGGGCTTCTCGCCGTGGTTGCCTTGCTAAAACAGCCATATTTAGTGCTTGCGCTTCTGGTGTTGGCCGTGCCTGCCGAGCGGTTCAGGAAACGTAGTTCCCGCTACCTGTTTGTCGCATCGGCCCTGCTTTTTACATTGGCTGTTTCCGCGGCATGGAATATCCCCGCCATAGCCATTACTACCGCATACAGGCATGATACCGGGCCTTCGCTTATCGGCAATCCGATTGGCCAGGTCGGCTTCATCGCGACCCACCCGCTTGACTACCTCTCGGCTCTGTACAACGGTATATTTCACTACAGATTGCAGGGAGAGGGGCGCGGGCTGATCCGGCAGTTCCTGGGGCTGCTCGGCTGGCTCGACCTCGTCTTCCCGGCCTTTTTCTACTATTTCCTGGGATTCTTTTTGTTGGCGCAAGTCCTTTTTTCGCAGGGTTTGCCGCATATTCTTCCGAGGGGCCGGGCCATTATGTTTCTCACATCTCTGGCCACTGCGGTCGGTGTTGCCACATCCATGTATCTTGTTAACCCGGTTGGTTCAGATACCATAATCGGGCTACAGGGCAGGTATTTCACGCCGATTGCGCCGTTGGCGCTGGCGGCGGTGAGTCATTTGGGAATAGACGCGTTTGATTCCACTGCTTGCAAGGTGTTCCGAGGTCCTCTATTTGTCGGGGCCGTAATGGCCGTGGCGCTCTCGTTTGCTACATGGTACATCGGTCTGAGGTATTATTACTGAATGAAAAGTTTTCAGG
The DNA here is from genome assembly GCA_021815285.1 of Nitrospirota bacterium. Lineage (GTDB taxonomy): Bacteria > Nitrospirota > JACRHJ01 > JACRHJ01 > JACRHJ01 > JAKAHE01. The sequence goes on along the minus strand of JAKAHE010000001.1, from coordinate 39,749 downwards.
AGAATGATTTTGAAGATAATTGTTCTTAATCCTCCATACGTAGACGACTTCTGCAGGAGCGCAAGGTGGGCGGCGAAATCAAGGGGCCGCGTGCAAAGACACCCTGACTGGCTGCTGATACTTACAGCCGTGCTGGAAAAGGCGGGCCATCAGGTGAAGTTTGTGGATGGGGCTGCGCTGAACATGAAAAAAACCGACGTGGAAGACATAGCCCGCCAGTTTCGCCCGGAGCTTGCGGTACTGCATACCACGACTCCTTCCATATACAACGACATCGATTACGCCAAAACAATAAAGGGCCTCACCGGGGCCATGACAGCGCTGGTGGGCCCGCATGTCAGCGCCCTGCCGGCAGATACGCTAATGATAGATAAAGGCGCGGTAGACGCCGTGGCGCGCGGAGAGTATGATTACACAATCCGCGACATCGCGTCGGGAACGCCTCTGTCCGACGTGGCCGGAATAGACTGGCTGGACGGTGAAACCGTCCGGCATAACCCCGACCGGGAGCCGCTGGACGTGAAAGAGCTTCCTTTCCCGGCATGGCATCATATCAAGCCTGAATGGTATTACGATGCCGGGAAAAAGTTTCCGTTCCTGACGCTTATCTCCGGGCGCGGCTGTTTCGGGAAGTGCACGTTCTGCAGGGATACCCAGCTAATGTACGGGAGGAAGCTCCGCTACCGGGACCCGGTACAGGTCGTGGACGAGATGGAATACGACGTGAAGCTCTTCCCGCAGCTTAACGAAATAATGTTCGAGACAGATACCTTCGCCGCCTCCCGCCAACATGCCCATGGGGTCTGCGATGAGATATTGAGGCGCGGCCTTAAAATATCCTGGTCGTGCAACTCCCGCGTTGACATCGACCTTGCGCTCCTGCCTCTTCTGAAGAAGGCAGGGTGCAGGATGCTGATGGTCGGTTTCGAATTCGGGACGCAGACGGGGCTGGATTCCGTGAAGAAAGGTGTAACAGTCGAGCAGTCAAGGAAATTCGCTGAGGAGGCGGCAAGGCTCGGTTTCGTCATACACGGATGCTTTATGGTAGGCGCGCCCGGCGAGACGGAGGACACCGCCCGTGAGACGCTAAGGTTCGCCCGCTCGCTCCCGCTGGACACCATCCAGGTCTCGGGCATCTGCACATATCCGGGAACGGAGCTTTACGCCTGGGCTAAAGAGCATGGCTATGTCGTCGCGGACGACTGGCGGGAATGGGTAAGCAAGGATTACGAGCAGGTCACGCTACTTTCATATCCACAGCTAACAAAGGAACGGATTGACCAGCTTATCGACGAAGGGCTGAAGGGGTTTTACTTAAGGCCCAGACAGATGGCGCGGATGCTCCTCAACATCAGGAGCATGGCGGACTTAAAGAGAAAATTATACGGGTTGAAGGCATTCCTTAATTATTTCGGCAAGAATGAAATAAAATGAAATTAGCGCTTGTCTCGTTGGAAGACGGACTTTCGAGGACTCCACCGATAGGTCTGGCATATCTGGCGACTTACCTTGAAAAGAAGTCTGGAATAAAGGATACGGTAATCGTAGATAATGTATTCGAGGACATTCACGAGCGCCTGAAGGAGGAGAATCCAGACCTGATAGGCATTTCCGCGATGTCGCTTCGGTATGGAACCGCGATTAAGACTGCAAGAGAGATAAGGAATTATTACACAGGCCAGATAATCATTGGCGGTGTTCATATATCGACCATGCCGGAATCCCTGAAAGACGTTTTTGATTTTGCCGTGCTGGGAGAGGGCGAGGAGACTCTGCGTGAGATAGTCGAGCATTTTATAAAAAAAGGGCCGCTACAGGAAGAGACTCTGAAAGATATCAAGGGAGTGGCTTATTTCGGTAATGACGGGAAGGTTATGCTAACGCCTCCCAGGCCGTTGGTTAAGGACCTTGACGATATACCCTGGCCGGATTTTAAATATATAAATCCCAATTATCTGTTGCCGAGGGAAGAGGTGGGGTTAAGGATGATAGGGCCATGCGCGCCATTGATGACAGCCAGAGGCTGTCCGTACAGGTGCGTGTTCTGCTCAACCTCGACTTTCTGGGACCGTCACCGGAATCATTCAGTGGATTACGTCGTCGGGAACATCCGCTACCTCGTGCATGACCTGGGCATAAAAATAATAAACATCCTGGATGACATGTTTATCGTCAATAAAAACAGGCTGAAGGAACTGCACGCAAAGCTCGGGCAAGAAGGCCTGCTCGGCAAGGCTACCTTTACATGCAACGCGCGGTCGAACCACATAGACGACGAGATGTGCGAAATCCTGAAAAGCCTGAACGTAAGGAACCTGAATTTCGGGTTCGAAAGCGGCTCGGAAAGAATGCTTAAGTACCTTAAGGTCGGCTCCACCAGCGTCCAGAAAAACAAGGACGCTATCAGGACATGCAAGCGGCACGGACTCGTCGTCTACGGGAGCTTGATGTTCGGCAGCCCCGGCGAAACCATCGAGGACATGGAGAAGACCCTGGATTTCATCCGTTTCGCCAAAAAAGAAAAGGCGGACTACCTGTGGTCGTTCGTGGCCACTCCTTTCCCGAAGACGGAGTTCTGGGAAGTGGCCAAGCGGAGGGGGAAGGTAAGGGATGATGCCGACTGGGAAGGGGAAGACCTGATGTCCCATCAGAACGTGGAACACCCGACCCTCACGGATGTTTCTATGGAGGAATTTAGGAAGGTCTTCGGAAAGGGCAGGAGTCTTCTGCGCGGAATGCGGTACAGGCTGATCGCGCGTTTTTTCCTGAAAAATCCCATTGCGGTCGCAGGCCTGTTCGCAAAAAACATCCCGCATTACGTGAAACGCTTTTATTATCTCGTGTTCCGGTTTTAGCGCATGAAGGTTTTCAAAAGATATGTCTTGCCCGCAGCAGGCGCGCTGATATTTGTTGGGGTTCTCTATTCTATCGGCATAGGGGCAACATGGCAGGCCCTCTCCCGCGTCCGGCCCGGCTGGATTCTCGTAACCGGTGTATTTTACTTGCTGTCATCTTATCTGCGGATATACAAGTGGACCTTGATGCGGGACAGGGTACACTCACCATTAACTTTCTCCGAACTCAGATCGGCCTATTTCTCCAGCAAGTTCTGGGGGATGGTCTCGCCCATGAGGAGCGGTGAGGTAGTCCCGGCAGTCCTCCGCGACAATAAGCAGGGAAACCTCTTATCCATAATACTTTACGACAGGGTGATAGAAACCTTTCAGAGCCTTATAGTCTTCACAGCCGTCTTCTTTCTCTTCTACGGGACGTTCTGGGGTATGCGCTCCGGATTTGTGCTGGCAGGCATATTCGCTGCGCTCGGCGTATTCATCTTTTTTCTTGTGGCGCGGGAGGCGGGCGAGAAAGTCTACGGATGGGCGGACGGACTGCTTGTAATTATCGGAGGACGGAAAATAGCCGCCGCGCTCAGGCGCTTTCTCCAGGGGCTGACGGGCGGGCTGGACGAGTTCTACAAGGCTACCGGGAGCTACTTCACTGTCCGGTTTTCTCTTTACAACCTCGTCCTGACGTTTATGTGCTGGGCGTTTGACATGGCCTGCTGGATTGCTCTCTTCAAGATGATGAATGTGCAGACTGGACTGCTGGTAACGGTCGCCTCGATTATGGTCTATTCTCTGGCGGCGGCGCTTGCTCCCATACCCGGCGGGCTCGGCGTGGCGGACCTGAGCTTTGCGCTTGTGCTCGAACATTTCGGCTACGAGGGGGAAGTGGGCGCGTTGATAGTGGCTGTACGGGTGATCTTTTCGAGCTTTATGTTTCTTGCTTACGCGGCGACAAACCCTGTCTGGCGCGTGGCGAAGGAGCAGGAATAGATGAAGCCTGAAAGATGTTATTTCTGCGGCGGCGGCGCATTCAGCATTTTTTACAGCGGGATGAAAGACAGGCTCGGTCTGTATAAAAGGAATTTTGACGTTATTTCCTGCGACTCGTGCGGCAGCGCCATGCTGTCGGAGACGCCTTCTCTGGCCGAACTGGATGGGCTATATCCGGATCACTATATTGTCAAGGATGCCAGAAGACAGGGTAGGTTTTTCAGGCTCTGGACGAAAGCCGAGATGGCGTTTTTTTACGACCTGATGTACAGAAAGCATATTCGTGAATTTCGTAAACATACGGGCTTATATTCAGGCAGAGTCCTTGACGTCGGCTGTGGGAGCGGCAGACGGATAAAGGAATTCATTAATTACGGCTATGACGCCGAAGGGATAGAAACTTCACAATCCGATGTGGAATATGCCAATTCGATGGGAATTAAGGCGCGCCTCGGTACCTTGACGGGACTTGATTTTGATGAGCACTCGTTTGACGCGATAGCTTTTTTTAACGTGTTCGAACATCTTCCTGACCCTGCCGAGACTGCGGAGCGAACCTTGAAGCTTCTTAAACCCGGAGGCGCAGCATATATATTCGTCCCGGTGATGGACGGTCTTATGCCGAGGGTTTTCGGTAGACGATGGATAGAGATTGCAGAGATGCCGCGGCATATTACCATACCAAGCACAAACGGTATGGAGGCTCTTGGCGCGCGCTCCGGTTTTAAAGAAGTGGTTTCAAACCCTGTGAGCGTTGCGAACCTTGCCCATATCATGGCGGAAACGCTTGTCCCGGCCTCGGTTGCTTCGGATGCTTATGGTAAAAAACCTGTTGTCGCCATGGCGACGCGTTTTGCCGGCGCGGTTGCAATGTTAGCTGCCCTACCGGTGGCATTTGTTGAAAAATACAGCGGCCTTGCGAGCTCCAGGATATTCGTGATGCGAAAAGGCAAACAATGAAAATCTGCTTCGTCTGCTCGCACGGCGGGCATCTGGCAGAGGCGAAGGTAATCGCCGACGGACTGAAAGGCCGCCACGAGCTCTTTTTTATAACTGACAGCGCGCTTCCCGTAGGAGGGGAAGACTGCGTTTACTACGTTGCGAGTTTCGTGAAGAACCCGCTAAAGGTATTAGTTACCGCGTGGCAGGAGCTGAGGATACTTCTTAAGGAAAGGCCTGCCGCGCTTGTTTCAACGGGTGCAGAAGTAGCCCTGCCCGTATTTTACATCGGGAAGTTCCTGTTCCGCCTGCCTACCGTTTACGTGGAGTGCAGCGCGCAGGTGATAAGTCCTTCTCTTACCGGCAGGCTTATATATTGGGCGGCAGACCTCTTCCTGGTGCAGTGGGAGGGCCTTTTAAAATTCTACGGCAAAAAGGCCCGGTACGAGGGCGGATTAATATGATATACGCGACGGTCGGGAAGATGCCGCTCGGTTTCGACAGGTTGATAAAAGCCGTAGACTCTCTTGCGGCCGTTATCAATGAGGATATATTCATTCAGACCGGGAGCTCCGGGTTCACCCCTGTAAATGCCGCTTACAAGGATTTTCTTACGTTTCCTGAGGCGGAAGCCATGCAGGCAAAAGCCGATGTTATAATCTCTCATGCCGGAATAGGCACCATTATAGGCGCGCTCCATTCAGGTACACCCATTATAATAATGCCGAGGCGCGAGAAGCTGGGTGAGCATTTCAACGACCATCAGATGGAGATAGCGGAGGCGGTCCTTGGCAGGCCAGGAGTGGAGGTAATTTATGACGCGGCGGAGTTGGAGATAGCGCTCAAAAGGCTCCTGGGCCAGAAAGGAAAGTTCAGACCTCAGGAAAAGGGAGCCGGGATAATAACAGCCATTGGGAATTTTATAGATAATAGAGCGCGGGAATAATAACTTTATGACGCCGGATTTGAATCAGCTTGCTGTCGTCGTACCGGCCTATAACGCGGAGAATACCATAGGCCGGACCATCTCCGCCCTGCTCGCCGATGGTATGTCGGCGGACAGTATTATAGTAGTCGACGACGGCTCCGCTGACGGGACGGCTGAAGTTGTAAAGCAGTATCCATCGGTTAAATATATCTATCAGAAAAATGCCGGCCCTGCCGCCGCCAGGAATACCGGCTGGAAGGCATCATCCTCCGACGTTGTTATATTTACGGATTCCGACTGCGTGCCTCGCCCAGGATGGGCGGAGGCTCTTCTGGCTGGTTTTGATTCGCCGGACGGGGGAGAAATCGGAGCGGTGACAGGCTCATACGACATAGCCAACGGGGACAGGATTCTGCCGAGGCTGATTCACGAGGAGATAAAGGAGCGGCATGAGAGCTACGGGCGGTTAATCCGGTTCTTCGGCTCGTATAACGTGGCTATTAGAAGGGAAGTCCTGGAGAAGACCGGCGGTTTCGATGAATCCTACAGGAGGGCATCGGGCGAGGACAACGACCTTAGCTACAGGGTGCAGAAGCTGGGCTACAAGATAGCCTTTGCGCCCGGCGCGCTTGTGGGGCATTACCATACCGTTTCACTTAAGAAATACCTGAGAGAGCAATACACGCACGGGTATTGGCGTATAAAGCTTTACAAGGCGCACCCGGGTATGCGCGGCGGGGACGACTATACAAAAAAGAAGGACATAATAGAGCCGCCGCTTTCGCTTTTGAATCTGCTGTCTATTGCGGCGCTTCCGTTTTACGCGCCCCCGTTTGTTTTATCTGCGGCGGTGCTGTTCGCCATTCAACTGCCCTGGGCTGTCAAGATAGCGCTGAGAAAGAAAGAAGTTTCATACCTCGTTTTCGCGCCTGTCGGTTTCTTGAGGAGTTATGCGAGGGGTATCGGGATGCTTAAAGGTTTCATCCGCTTCTTCATAATGGGTATGAAATGAGGCTCATTGCGATAATCCCGGCATATAACGAAGAGGCCACGGTAGGGAAGGTCGTGGCGGAGATTCATTCGGCGATGCCGGAGGCGGACGTCGTGGTCATAAGCGACGGCTCGGTAGATGCCACCGCCTCCGTCGCGGCGGCGTCCGGCGCCGCTGTCGTAAACCTCCCGTTCAATATGGGGATCGGGGCGGCGGTCCAGGCCGGTTACAGGTATGCGGAGCAGGGAGGTTATGACATCGCGGTGCAGGTGGACGGCGATGGCCAGCACGACCCTTCCGAATTAGCTGTGATAATCGGGCCGGTAATGGCCGGGAATGCCGAGATAGTAGTCGGATCGAGGTTTATTGGCCGGTCCGACTCCGATGGATTCAAATCAACGAGAATGCGCAGGATAGGTATCTCCCTCTTTGCCCGTGTTCTATCCGTCATGACCGGGCACAGGCTCACTGATCCGACCTCAGGCTTCAGGGCCTGCAACAGGAAGACTATAAGGCTTTTCGCACAGGAATATCCCGACGATTACCCGGAGGTGGAGAGCCTGCTCCTGGCACATCTTGCCGGCTTCAGGATTTCCGAGGAGCCTGTGAAGATGAGGGCGAGGGGCGGAGGCCATTCCTCCATTACGCCGATAAAATCCGTCTACTATATGGTCAAGGTAATGATGGTGCTTTTTATATGGCTTGTCCGGAAGAAGCCGGAACTGGAGGGTCGGGATGCATGAAAGGATTCAGATATTCTCCGTCATCGGCAGCGTTGGTCTTCTGATACTGATATTCGAGCTTGTGCGCAGAAGGCGGCTCAAGGAAAAATACTCGCTCGTCTGGCTCTTCACGTCGCTTGCCCTGTTTGCCGTATCGACTATTCCCGGGCTTCTGGATTCCTTTGGTCATGCCATGGGCATATACTACTCTCCTACGGCTTTTTTCATTCTCGCGTTTTTCTTCCTGACGCTCATCGCGCTCCAGTTTTCCGTGGTAATATCAAAGCTCTCGGAGCGGAACAAGACGCTGAGCCAGGAAGTCGCGCTCCTGAAGCAGAGGATAGAGGAACTGGAAAAGAAGGGGCGATAGCCCCTTCTTTTACGCGGCCTTGGCAAGCTCAGATGTCCACTGGGCCGCCTCCTGGACCATCTTCTTCCAGTCGTTTTCGCTGAAGGCGCGCATCGTCTGGGAAGTCACGTTTCCCGTCGCGTCTATCATGAGGTTCAGCTTCGTGATGACCTCCTCGTTAGGCGCCTCGGCGATGATCATGGTATCGTACTGGCCCATCAGCGCATAGAACTCCTTGATGTTAGCTCCGGCCTTTTTGAATTCCTCTTTTAATTTCTCCACCCTCTTCGGCGAATCCTTCATGTTCCTTATGCCCTGCTCGGTGAACTTGTAAAGCGTCACATATACCGGCATGATGCACCTCCTGTGTTAATCCCCGCGGGAGGAAATGCCCCGCTCCCGCCTGCTGTATCAAGAGAGTATAGCAGAAAATCAGAAATACGACAGGACGGTCAGGACGACGGCGGATACGAGAAGGACAGCCGCAACAAGCGCGGAAAATTTCCTGTCCCGAAGCCTTCTGGAATGCGTCTTTTCGAGGAACGGGAGCGCAAAAATAAGGAATAAAATCGCCGCCGGAATAACCGCGACACCAAGGAACGCGAGAGGCCCCGGGAAGTATTTGAACATCTGGTAGAGCGCGAGGAAATACCACTCGGGGCGCGGCAGGAAGTTGCGCGAGAAGTCCACGGGGCTTCCCGTCACCGGCGGGAATATATATGAGATTATCAGCACGCCCTCCAGCGCGAAGAGGCAGACGAGCAGAATCTCGAACAGATAATCCGGGTAGAATTTTTTCTGATTTTTATCCACTACAGCCCCCCGCTTATGCCCTGCCTTCGAATCATGTGGAAATGCGCCCACAATAAAAATATCGAAACGAGAGGAAGTATGTACACGTGCATGACGTAGAAGCGGAGAAGCGTTATACCGCTTACGTCGTCTCCGCCCCGGAGGAGTTGCATTATAAAATGGCCTACAAGAGGAATAGTTGATGGCATGGCCGTGCCGACGGTCGTCGCCCAGTATGCCTTCTGATCCCACGGCAGAAGATACCCTGAGAAACCGAACGCCATCGTGAGGACAAAGAGCGTCACGCCGACGATCCAGTTAAGTTCCCTCGGCGGCTTATACGAGCCGGTGATGTATACGCGGAGCATGTGCGCAGTCACCGCCGCGACCATCCCCGAGGCCGCCCAGACGTGCAGCGCGCGCATAAGCCACCCGCCGGGCATCGATGCCCCGCCGGGGAGCCCGCCGTCTATGAAGCGGATGGTCTTGTACGCCTCAGACGCAGAGGGGACGTAGTAGAAGGAAAGGACGACGCCGGTGAACGTCAGGACAAGCAGAAAAAAGAACGCTATGCCGCCAAGGCAGTAGAAATACGTAACGCCTTCAGGCAGGGGCCGCTCGAATATCCTGCGGTAGTGGCGGCTTAAGTTCAGACGGCTGTCGATTATGGAAAAGGGATTGTTCATACGGGCGGCCTTCTTATCCCCACCTGTATGTAAGCGCCGGCGATGCGAACGGGGAGCCTCGCAAGCGGCGCGGGCGGAGGGCCGGAGATGTTCTTTCCGTTTCCGTCGTATCTCCCGCCGTGGCACGGGCAGACGAACTGGTCTTTCAGCCTGTCGTAGTTCACTATGCAGCCCAGGTGCGAGCATACTGCGGATAGCGCGATTATGCTGCCATCAGGGGTTCTCTTTACGAACACGCGGGCGTCCGGCCTGCCGCCCTTTGTCAGGGATAAATCGACCATCTTGACGCCGACCTCAGGCATATCGGCGAGCATTACCGCATCGACGAATACCGGCGGAGTCCATGGCGTTTTCCGCATGGCAAGCCTTGCCAGTGGCCAGGCCGCCGCCGCCGCGATAATGCCTGAGGCGGCCAGTATGCCGGCCTTCAGAAAATCCCGGCGCGAACCAACAGGGCGGACATTATTGTCCGCCCCCGATGCCTGTATAAGTTCCGCCGGATTTTTTCCCATGGCTATTCGTATCTCTTTACCTCGAACCGGTGCAGTATGACCGGCTCTGTAGCGGCGATCCCGGCCTTGTGTTTGGCTATGGCAATCTGCTCCTCCACTGTGTTTACGCCCTCGATGTCGGGGAGGAGAAGCCCGCGCCTGCCGCCGGATGAGACTATGACGCCGTATTTTTTCGGGTCGAGTTCGGAGAGGCTCTTTACAGGCTCAGGAGGGCTCAGGACGTCCACGGAATAATCGAGGCCTGGAAGCTCGGCGCAGTCCACGCAGGCAAAGCGCGGGTCTTCCGTGGCGGCGGATATTGAATTCTGTATTACCTCGTGCGCAACATCCTGTGTCGTCGGCATGAATGTCCCGATGCATCCGCGAAGCTCCCCGCCCTTTTTCAGGCATACGAAGACGCCGGCCTTTTCGGACATTTCAGGCACGGTTTCCGTTGGCGGCTCTATGACGCGGCGTTCCTTTACGTATGCCTCGATTGCTTCTATTGCGAGTTTTACCAGGGGGTGATGCCCGTGGCGGTTGCGGCAGGAGGACAGTCCGGCAGATGGCGGCGCCATGTTACATCTCTCTTTCCACCACGTAGTCCGCGACGGCGTAAAGGGCGTCCTTGTGAGGGGAGGCGGGGAAGACGGAGAGCCTGCCCTTGGCGCGCTCGATATAGCTCGTTGCCCTGTCAACCGCGTATTCGGCTGAGCGGCGCTCCCGCATGAGCGAGAGGATATATTCGAGGTCTTCCCTGTTCTGGGACTGCTCATGTATTATCTTTTTTATTCGCAACATCTCTTCGGGCGAGGAACTGTTTATCAGGTGTATGAGCGGGAGGGTGAGCTTTCCTTCTCCGAGGTCTTTTCCGAGGGCCTTGCCCAGCTTGTCCTCTTTTGCGGTATAATCGAGCGTGTCGTCGAGAAGCTGAAACGCGCGCCCGATGTCCATGCCGTAGCCTGCCAGCGCCTCTTCCTTTTCCATCGGCATCCCGCCCAGGATGGCGCCTATCCGGCAGGCGGAGGATATGAGGGCGGCGGTCTTGGCCTCGATTATCTCCATGTATTCTTCTTCGGTTGTGTCGGGGTCGCCGGTCTTCAGAAGCTGAAGCACCTCGCCCTCGGACATGGTCTGGGTGGCAAAGGAGATGGACTCGAGCACGGCCTGGTTCTCGAGCTTTACGGAGTCGTGCAGGGCCTTCGAGTAAAGGAAATCGCCTATCAGTACGGTGGCCTGGTTGCCCCAGAGGTTGTTGGCGGCGGGCTGGCCGCGGCGGATTTCCGCGCCGTCCACGACGTCGTCGTGCAGCAGACTCGCGGTGTGGATAAACTCCACCATGGCGGCCATGTTGACCGCCTGGGGGCCTGGATTGCCGCAGAGGTTTGCGGATATCATCAGCAGGAGCGGACGGATTCTCTTCCCGCCGCCCTGGAGGAGGTAGTTTCCGACCTGCCTGATCAGGACGGCCTTTGACTGAAGACCCGCCTGTATCTCGTTTTCGACCCGCAGGAGGTCGCTTTTATAGCTCTCGAAGACGTCGGTGATGGTCATTCCCGGGGGCCTTGAAAATGGGGCGCGGGGCGGCAAAAACCGCCCCGAAACTAACCAGAATAATAGGTTAGGCCCCCAGGTTTGTCAAGCTATTTTTCCTCTCTCGCCCCCAGTATCTGTCTTATCCTGGAAGGAGTTATTCTGTATTTCCGGGCCAGTTTGACGACGTTTGTGCCGTCGAACTCAGTACGGATGTTCTTGTCGCGCCAACGCCTCAGGGCTGTTTCAATCTTAGGCAGGTACAGCGACATCCCGCCGAACTCCTCGCCCAGGGCAAGGGCCGCCTCAAGCCCCACCTTATCCACAACGTCGCGGTAGATTTCCGGAAGATAAGATACCGGCAGGTCTTCGTACTGTTGTATTGCCATTGCCAGAGCCTCCTTTTAGCGTAAAAAAATTTTTATAAAGGCGAAGCTTAATGTATTTTTTTTACGCTGTCAATGGAAAAAATATTAAAAATGAATACGGTCTTATGCAGTGGCATCTAATGATAATTATTCTTGCAACAAACCCGTACTACTGGTAAAATAACGTAGTTTGTAGAGATAATCAGGTTTAAAGCCGCATGTTTTCGGCCTGCGGCAGCCGTTTGAATCATTAATCATCCGGACCATCCTGCCCCCAGTTTATCAGCCGCGCAGGCCGGTCCTGTTTTTTTTAGTATATCCCGCTTTTGGCAGTTGACTTTCATACCTGTTATATATTATAAAAACAGATTCCTCGGGAGAGATGGCCGAGTGGTCGAAGGCGGTTGACTCGAAATCAACTGTGGGGGTGACTCCACCGGGGGTTCAAATCCCTCTCTCTCCGCCAGTTACTTTCTTTTCAAGTGAAAAGAAAGTAACCAAAGAAAAGCCGTACAGTTTCGCTTTCTTTTGATTACTTTTCTTTCCCGCGAAAGAAAAGTAACGAATTTACAAATTAACGGAGAGGTGACCGAGTGGCCGAAGGTGCGCGACTGGAAATCGCGTGTATGCCCAAAAGGTGTACCGTGGGTTCGACTCCCACCCTCTCCGCCATAAATCCCCCCGCCCAGCCTTATTAAATGGGGAAAAGGCGGGGTTTCTTCAGCTATCATACGGGTCGCCGGGCCGGGTTCTGCGCGGCAGGAAACCGTGAACCCCGTCAGGTCCGGAAGGAAGCAGCGGTAAGCGGAGCTTCCTGGGCGCCGCAGGAAAGCCTGGCCCGGCGGTCCTTGCGATAGCTGAAGTAAATTGGAGTTTTAAATGAGTTACACGGTTCTTGCCCGCAAATATCGTCCGCAGCGCTTCGAGGATGTTGTCGGGCAGGGGCATGTGACCAGGAGCCTGACAAACGCGCTGTCCATGGAACGGATAGCGCACGCGTTCCTTTTCTCCGGAACGCGCGGGGTGGGCAAAACCACCACGGCAAGGATACTCGCCAAGGCCCTTAACTGCGAAAAAGGGCCTTCTCCCGCGCCCTGCGGGGAATGCGCCTCATGCAGCGAGATTACGGCGGGCTCTTCCGTGGACGTGATGGAGATAGACGCGGCCTCCAATACCGGCGTGGACAACGTCCGGGAGCTCCGCGAGAACGTGAAATACGCGCCCGCACGCGGGCGTTACAAGGTATATATCATCGACGAGGTGCACATGCTCTCCGGGGCGGCGTTCAACGCGCTCCTTAAAACCCTGGAAGAGCCGCCCGCCCACGTCGTGTTCATCCTGGCGACTACCGACCCGCACAAGCTCCCGGCGACGATACTCTCCCGCTGCCAGCACTACGACTTCCGCCGGGTGCCGAAGACCGTCATACAGGCGCACCTGCGCAGTCTGTGCGACAAGGAAGGAATTACGGCTGAGGACGGCGCCATGGTACGTCTCGCGGCGCTGGCGGAAGGGAGCGTCAGGGACTCGCTCAGCCTGCTCGACCAGGTGATTTCATTCTGCGGCGCGGAAGGCATAAAAGAAGCCGACATAGACGAGACCCTGGGTCTCGTCGGACGCGCGGCTGTCCGTGAGACTGGCGAGGCGATTATCGCCCAGGACCCGGCCAGGGCCATAGAACTCGTCGATTCGCTCGTTGACAAAGGACACGACTTAAGAAGATTCGCCGCAGAGCTTGCCGGGTTTTTCCGCGACATCATGATTTGCCGCATATCCAAGAATCCGGAGCGGACGCTCGACCTCCCCGCGCAGGACGTCGCCGAATACCGTGAAATGGCAAAGCGGGTTCACCCGGAGGAACTGATTAGGCTCTTGAACCTCCTTACCCGCGCAGTGGAGGACATAAAGGATGCGGCAAACAAGAGGATTTCCCTGGAGCTTGCCCTTGTAAAGGCTGCCTCCCGCCCCATAGGGACGGTGGAAGACGTCATAAAGGGCGTCCGGGAATTGAAGGATAAAGGGCTGGCGGACAGGATTCTGACAGGTGGTTCCGGGAGACCGGAGACAGCAGATGCGCCTGGCGGCAGGAAATCGAGGGCTGTCGAAGCAGCTGAGGCCGAGGCGTATTACAGAAACCCCGAAAAACCGCAGAAGCCTCAAGGCGAGCTTTCCGCCGTAGACCTCTGGGACAGGATACGTGAGGTTATAAAGGACTCCGGGAAGATGCCCCTGGCGGCTAAGATGAAGGTCGCCGCGCCGAAGGAGCTTAAGGGCAATATCCTGACCGTTACCGACTCCAGCATACCCTTCAAGCCCGAAGAACTTGAGGCTATAAATGGCGTGGCGGAGGCTCTGGGCAGTTTCAAGGTAAAGGTAATAAACGGGAGCGGCAGGGAGAAGACGCTTGCCGACCACAAGAAAGATAAGGAGCACACACGCAGGGAAAAAACGCGACAGGAGGCGCTCTCGGACCCGTTAGTCAAAGCGGCGGTAGATCTTTTCGGCGTAGAGTCGGTCGAGGTGGAGGAGCCTAAGCAGGATCAGTAGAACAGCAATCATTAATTTATTTTCGTCGTCCCCGAATGTTCTAATCGGGGACCCGGGGTTTAATTCCTGGATTCCCGCTTTCGCGGGAATGACGCCATAGGGAGAGAATAAATGTCTAAAAAACTTCTTGGCAACCTGATGAAACAGGCCCAGATGATGCAGGAGAGGATGCAGAAGGCCCAGGAAGAAGCGGGGGCAAGGACCGTCGAGGCCTCCTCCGGCGGCGGCATGGTAAGCGTTACCGCGAACGGCAGAATGGAAATCCTTTCCATAAAGATCGAGAAAGAAGCGGTAGACCCGAACGACATAGAGATGCTCCAGGACCTTGTCGCCGCGGCTGTGAACGAGGCGCTCAGGAAGGCCCAGGAGATGATGAACGAGGAGATGGGGAAGATTACCGGCGGCCTGGGTCTGCCCGGCTTGGGCGGCATGGGCGGCGGGCTTCCGGGGCTGTTTTAATCGACGGTTTCTTTGTAGCTGCCCGATTTATCAGGCGATTTTAAAGGCGCCCCATAAATGGGGCAGCTACAGAATACACGGCAATAAAGTAATGTCCGAATCACTAAATAAATTAGTAGAGGAATTCACGAAGCTGCCCGGCATCGGCAGGAAGACGGCCATGCGGCTCGCGCTCCATTTCGTGAAGTCCGACAAAGGCGCGGCGGCCTCTCTTGCGAAGGCGCTTACCGACCTCGGCGAGAAGTCCCGCCCGTGCAGCATATGCAATAACATCGCCGACGGAGAGCTATGCCCAATCTGCGCAAGCCCGAAGCGCGATTCCCATAAGCTCATGGTCGTCGAGGAAATATCAGACCTCATGGCCGTGGAGGCCGCGGGTTCATACAAGGGCAGGTATTTCGTCCTGATGGGCGCGCTCTCGCCGCTCGACGGCGTCGGGCCGGAGGACACTAAGGTCGGGGGTCTTGTGAAGCTTGTGGAAAAGGGCGGCGTGGAGGAGGTAATCATCGCCACGAACCCTAATTTAAAAGGCGAGGCCACGGCTCTTTACGTGGCGAAGAAGCTGAAGCCGCTCGGCGTGAAGCTCACGAGGATAGCATACGGCGTGCCGGTCGGCGGCATACTCGAATACTCCGACGCCGGGACGCTTACGAAGGCGCTGGAAGGAAGGACGATAGTTGAATAATGGCGCGTTTTCAGGCAATTTAAAGCAACACAGGGGGTAATCAAATTATGGCCGGCATACTCGAAGTAAGATGGCATGGCCGGGGCGGTCAGGGAACCGTCACGGCGGCCAAGGTATTGGCCGAAGCGGTCATGGCCGAAGGGAAGAACGTCCAGGCCTTTCCGGAATACGGTCCGGAGAGGATGGGCGCGCCTCTTCGGGCGTACAACCGTGTAAGCGATTCTCCGATGACTATCCACTGCCAGGTTACCAACCCTGCGGTGGTGGCAGTGGTGGATTCGACGCTCATCGAAACGGTGGACGTGACCGAGGGGGCGACGGACGACGCGGTATTCGTCATTAACAGTCCGAAAGAACCGGACGAACTTCGGAAGAAGATGAAGCTGAAGTCCTCCCAGAAGGTGTTCTGCGTGGATGCGAACGCGATAAGCCTTGAAACCATCGGGCGCGTCATGCCGAATACGCCGATGCTTGGGGCCGTCGTGAAGGCGACGGGGGTTATAAAGCTCGACACCCTGCTTGCCGACATTCGGGCGAGCTTCGGCAAGAAGTTCGCCGAAAAAATAATCCAGAGCAACCTGGACGCCGCGAGCAGGGCATACGAGGAGGTGAAGTCTTAAATGAGCAAACCAAAGGGATGGAAGGACCTGCCGGAAGGCGGGCTGATAAAGGAAGCGGGCAACGCCGAGGAATACAATACCGGCGCATGGAGAAGCTGTAGTCCGATATGGATACAGGCGAACTGCATACAGTGCATGTTCTGCTGGGTGTTCTGCCCGGATGCGGCGATTACCGTAGACGAAAACGGGGAGCGCGGGGATTTCGACTATCTGCACTGCAAGGGATGCGGCATCTGCGCGCTGGAATGCCCGTCGAAGGTGAAATCCATAGTCATGATGTCAGAGGCCGAAGGGGCCAAGCCCGACGCGCTTGAGAAGGCAAAGGCGAAGGCCGTCAAGATGGCCGGGGAAAAGAAGGCGGTGAAGGCATGAAAAAAGTCGCTATGACTGGAAACGTGGCCGTGGCCAATGCCATGCGCCAGATAAACCCGGACGTCTGCGCCGCATATCCCATTACCCCATCCACGGAGATAATGCAGCAGTTCTCGACGTTCGTCGCAAACGGGCAGGTGGACACGGAGCTTGTTACGGTCGAATCCGAGCATTCCGCCATGAGCGCGTGCATCGGGGCCGCGGCGGCCGGCGGGCGCGTCATGAACGCCACCTCCGCAAACGGCCTGGCGCTCATGTGGGAAATGCTCTATATCGCCGCCGGAAACAGGCTGCCGATAGTCCTCTCCTGCGTCAACAGGGCGCTTTCCGCCCCGATAAACATCCACTGCGACCACTCCGACTCCATGGGCGCCAGGGATTCCGGCTGGGTTCAGATATACGCCGAGAACGCACAGGAGGCCTATGACAATACAATCCAGGCGGTTCGCATAGGCGAGCACCCGGATATCCACCTGCCTGTCATGTCCTGCATGGACGGGTTCATCATCTCCCACTCCATCGAGAACCTTGATCTCCTGGACGACCAGCAGGTCAGGGATTTCGTCGGGCCTTACAATGGGACGGCATACCCGCTCCTCGACGTGGCCAATCCCGTTACATACGGCGCGCTGCACCTCCAGGACTACTACATCGAGTCCAGAAGACAGCTCCACGAGGCGCACAAACGGGCGAAGAACGTCGTCATCGAGGTCGGCAGGGAATACGGGAAGCTCTCGGGGCGAAGCTACGGGCTGTTCGAGACGTATAAAATGGATGATGCGGAGATTGGCCTTATAGCGCTTAACTCCGCCGCCGGCACGGCGAAGGTCGTCGTGGACGAGTTCCGGGCGAAGGGCATAAAGGCGGGGCTGCTGAAGCCCAGGCTTTTCAGGCCGTTCCCGTATCTTGAGATTGCCGACGCGCTGAAGGGCCTGAAGGCCCTGTGCGTGCTGGACCGTGCGGACAGTTTCGGCGCGGCGGGCGGCCCGCTCTTCATAGAGGTCAGAAGCGCATTATATGACCTCCAGAAGAGGCCGGTTACTATAAACAAGATTTTCGGGCTTGGCGGGCGGGACCTTGGCCTTGACGACCTGAGAAAGGTCTTCGAGGAACTGACGACAATCGTGGATAAAGGCCCGAAATCCCTTTACGAGTATATAACGGTAAGAGAATAAAGGAGACGATGATGGCTGCAATTAAACTCAAGGAACTCTCAAAGAAGCCGGACCTCTTAACCGGCGGGCACAGGATGTGCGCAGGGTGCGGAGCGCCAATCGTCGTCAGGCAGGTGTTGATGGCCATAGACGAGCCGGTGATAATCTCGAATGCGACCGGCTGCCTGGAAGTCGCCACCACGATTTACCCGTATACGGCATGGAAGCTCCCCTGGATACACAGCGCGTTCGAGAACGCGGCGGCCACCATCTCCGGCGTGGAGGCGATGTACCAGTCCCTGAAACGCCAGGGAAAGATACCTGCCGACCAGAAGATAAAATTCCTCGCCTTCGGCGGCGACGGCGGGACGTACGACATCGGCCTCCAGGCTCTCTCAGGCGCGCTTGAACGCGGGCACGACTTCATGTATGTCTGCTACGACAACGGCGCATACATGAATACAGGCATCCAGAGAAGCTCGGCGACGCCCTTCGGCGCGGACACGACGACCTCGCCAGCGGGCAAAGTGCTCCAGGGCAAGACCCAGAAGCGAAAAGACCTGACGAGGATAGCACTTGCCCACGGGGTGCCGTTCGTGGCCCAGGCCTCGCCTCACAACTGGAAAGACCTTATTACAAAGGTTCAGAAGGCCATGAGCATAGAAGGCCCGAAGTTCATGAACATCATAGCGCCCTGCAACAGGGGCTGGCGCACGCAGACGAACGACGCGATTGCGCTCTCGAAGCTTGCCGTGGACACGTGCTTCTGGCCGCTCTACGAGGTCGTAAATGGCGTCGCCACGGTTACGTATAACCCGAAGAAGAACCGTCGGCCAATAGTGGAATGGCTGAAACCGCAGGGGCGTTTCAAACACCTCTTCAAACCGGAGAACGAGTGGATGCTGGCGAAGTTCCAGGAACTCGTGGACGAGAACTGGCGCTCTGTCGTGGGTATGCACAACGCCTCGCACCCAGGCGAGACGATAGACCCGGAAGAGGGGAAAAGCTGGTAAGCTAATGGGTGAGAGTTAACTTTTGCCGTCATTCCCGCGAAAGCGGGAACCCAGTGACTTAGAGTTTATTATTTTGGCCCGGAAGAATTTTTCTTCCGGGCTTACTTATTTAAGCCGTTGACATTTATTAGCGGTTTTGATAATGTGTTTCCTCAAGTTTTTAAGGAGGCGCCCATGAACCCGCTTTTTCTGATACTGTCCGTTTCCGCCACGTGCGTAATGCTCTATGCGCTGTACCGCGTATTTGCGCTCCGCAACAAGATACCGGGCGGGACGGTCAAGGATACATGGAAGGCGCTGTCATGGATTATAGTCATATTCGCGGCAGGCTACCTGACAACGCCTTTCTTTCCTTACCTGCCGCAGTTGATAAAAGACACAGTCGTGGGCGTAATATTTTTATTAGGGGCGATATTCGTCGTAATCGTTATCAACCTCTTTTACAGGATTGTATCCGAGATGGGGTTCTGAAATGATGACATGGGAGAAAATAATGGAACTGGCGCCGATAGCGCTGATGGGGTACGCGTGGTTTCGCGTATACCGCCTCAGGAGGCGCATACCGGGCGGCGTTATGAAGACCGCCTGCAATATACTCTCCGAACTTATAGGTCTTTTCTTCGCGGGCTACCTCGCCGTGCCTTTTTATACCATGCTCCCGGAGTATTCCAGACAGGTATTGACGGGTGTAATGTTTCTCTTCGCGGCCCTGTTCGCTGTTATCGTCATAAACCTGTTCCAGATGATACTTGAAGAAGCTGGGGTATAGGGATTCAGATGCCGGAACAGGCCGAGATACTGAAAAAGGACATCCGGAATATACTTGGGGATATGCCGAGCAGCATTTTCCTTTCGAGGATAGACAAGGCCATAGACGACGCCGGCGCGGACCCGGAGGCCCTTAGAAAGGCCGCCGAGCGTGTCGAGGGAATGGTGAAGCTTTTCATAGGCATCCCTCAGGCGGAAAAAATAAGGGCGAGGTTCGGGGAGGTTTTCAAGGGTTTATAACCAGCGCAAGGATTACCATGCGTTCGCCGTCCGAACGGAAACCGTGCTGCTCGTTCGGGCGCGAGGTTATCATATCGCCTTCCTTGAGCCTTAATTCGCTCTCCCCGACGATAAAACTCCCGCTGCCTTTGTAGACGAACATCACCACTTCCGCCGGCGATACGTGGCGGGGAACCCCCTGGCCTTCTTCAAGGCAGAAGAGCACGACCCGGAAGGCCGGGGAGTCGAAAAGCATCTTCGTCCGCGCCCGCTCCGGGTTAAACTCTATCTCGTCGTCAAGCCTTATCGGAAGCATAACATCACCAGTGCGTTTTAAGCTCTCCCTTGGAGAGCACATTGCCGGCGAAGGACGCCGAATGACATCGGTTGCATACCTTGAGCATGAGTTCCTTCGAGGAGATGGTATCGCTTACGTTGTGGTCGCCGTCCGGCATGTGGCACCTCTGGCACGTTGCGCTGTATTTCGGCCCCATGACCTTGTATACCACGTACATCTTCGAGCGGAAATAGCTTTTTGCGTGTTCGGAGTCGTGGCACGTCCGGCAGATCTCCGGGTCGCGGGCGACGTCGAGAGAGAAGGTGTGCCATGGGTGGCACGAGGTGCATTTCGCCTTCCCGGCGTGCGCCCCGGCAAGCGTCTCCTTTACCCTTATCGGATGACATTTCATGCACACGTCCTGCCCGGGGTGCGCTATGAACTGCGGCGAATCGAATCCCTTGTCGTGATTGCCGTGACAGCTCGGGCATTTTACGCCTGCCTTAGCATGTGCGCTCTCAAGCCAGGTCTCGGCGATCCAGGGCGTGATTTCTTTCTTTGAATGGCACTGGTAGCAGGAGAAACTGGTGTCCACCGCCGCAAGGGCCGGGACGGCAGAGACCAGGGCCGAAGCCGCGCAGAGAGTCATAACCGCCGCCAACCATCCCGCAAGTGCATGGCGCTCTCTCATTACCCCTCCATCTCGAATTGTTAAGGCCAGGGCGACTTTTGGGAACATTATAGCAGAAATAGGGCGGGTTTTTTGGAAAAGCTGTAAAATAAACGCGCACCGCGATAAAAATACAAGCAAACTCTTTAAATAACCGCGCATTTATGTTAAATTTATCCTCCATGAAATTATTGTCCACAAGACTAATCGCGCTCCTGATATTCGTTCTGGCGGCCTCCGCCGCGCTCGGCCAGGGCAATGCCGGGCCGGTTGAGGTGAAATACCTGGGCGCGGGGAACTACTACGCCTTCACGCGGGTAGTCTTCAATACCGGCGACTTGAGTCCTGAAACCTTCAGGATAAACTTCGACCCGACAGGGAAACGGGTTATATTGTATCCGCAGTCCGGGACAATGTCTTTGTCTTTCGCCCCCGTCCAGGCTGTAAGCGACATCGTCCGGGAGATCAGCTTCACGCAGGTAAACAACCAGCCGGCGATAGTCGTAACGCTTTCGTCCGCCGCCGCTCCGGGGTACAGGGTGTCATACTTGAATGAGCCGAACAGGATTGCGCTTGATTTCTACGACAGCGGCAAGAGCGGCAAAGCCGGTTTTATGCCTATTGTCAGGCCGGTTCGAACGGTGGCCATAGACCCCGGTCATGGCGGGCGCTTCTTCGGCAGTTCGCCAATAGGCGGCATGTCCGAGAAAGAGCTTGCGATGGACGAGGCTCTCAGGCTCAGGAAGGCATTGACGGCAATGGGCTTCAGGGTAGTCCTGACGAGGGAGGGCGATACAGAGGCGAGTTCCAATGACCGCGCGGGTATAGCCAACGCGGCAAGAGCGGACGTTTTCATATCCATACACGCCTCCGGCTCATACGGGACAAAAGGTCAGGGACCGGAGTTCTTTACCCTTGGCGCGGGCGAGCTTGACACAGGGGCCAAATCCAGAGGGCCGATGGTCTGGGACGAGCAGAACGCGCCGTACCTGCCGGACGACCTCAGGCTGGCGAGGAGCCTGATGCTCGAAATGGGCGCCGTCAGCGGACGCGCCCCCGTGCTGCACCAGACGAGGCTTGCCGGTTTCGACGGCCTGGCAATGCCCGCCGTTATGGCGGAGCTTGGAGACCTGGACGACCCGGCCCAGGCCCAGAGGCTTATGGACGAGGCGTACAGGGACATGATTGCGGCGAAACTGGCCCAGGGCATAGAGGATTTCGCCAGGGGGGTGGTAAAGTGAAAGAGAGAGTGAAGGGCGACGGGGCATCCTGGCTCTGGATAGTCGGCGCGGCGATACTCGCCTCCGCGCTGTCCGTGGGCACTTTTTACTTCTTCCAGGCGACAAGCCGCCCGGCAAAGAGAATAATGCCCGCCGCGCCCGCCTTCAAGGAGGTGAGCGCCGTGCGTGGGGCGACGATAACCGCCAAGGTCTATTTCCCGCTCCAGGACGGAAGCGGCCTCTCGCCGGAGACGAGGCAGGTCGCTCAGTCAACCGACGAGACGCAAGAGGTGAAGGAAGTCATGGCCGAACTCATCCGCGGGCCGCTCTCGGCGAACCTTGCCCCGGCCCTGCCCGCCGCGGCGCAGGTAAAGAGCGCGTTCATAGACCCTTCCACCGGAACGGCGTACGTGGATTTCTCCCGCGACGTCCAGACGCAGTTCCCCGGCGGCGCCTGGACGGAGACGCTCGCGATATACTCCGTCGTCAATACGTTGACGGAGGACTTCCCGGACATCAAACGGGTGCAGATACTCATAGACGGCAACGTCGAGAGCTCCCTCGCCGGACATATCGACATCACCCGCCCCTTCGCGCCCCGAACCGCGCTGAACAGGGAGTAATGAATCTTAACCCTATCGGCATATTCGATTCAGGCATCGGCGGGCTGACGGTATTGAAGGAAATCCATCGGCAGATTCCGGGCGAGAACCTCATATACTTCGGCGACACGGCGCGCGTGCCGTACGGGATAAAGTCCGCCGAGACGGTGCGGCGCTTCTCGCTGGAAATTGCGGACTACCTTGTCCGCCATGATATTAAGATGCTCGTCGTGGCCTGCAATACCGCTTCCGCCGCCGCGCTCAACTCGCTCAGGGAGAGCCTGCCAATCCCCGTGGTCGGGGTGCTAATGCCCGGCGCGTATGCCGCATCCCGCGCCACGCATACCGGCAGAATCGGCGTCATAGGCACGGAGTCAACCGTAGCCTCAGGCGCGTACGACAGGCTCATAAGGAACATCCGGCCCGGCGCTGAGATTTTCGCGCTCCCCTGTCCGCTCTTCGTGCCGCTCGTGGAGGAGGGGAGGCTTACAGGAGAGATTACCGCGCTTGTCGCAAAGGAGTACCTCGCGCCTCTAAAGGACAAGGAAATCGACACGCTCGTCCTGGGATGCACGCACTACCCGCTTTTGAAACCCGTAATCGGCGGGGTCATGGGGTCGTCCGTTGCGCTAATAGACTCGGCGGACGAAACGGCGCGTGAGGTCATGCGCGTGCTGACGAAAAACGCTCTCCTGAATCCCGGCGACCGAGGCCGGCCTGCCGGCGAAAGAGAAAGCCGGTCAGGCTCGACCGGCTTTATAAAATATTACGTGACCGACGCCCCGGAGCGTTTCAAGGCCATCGGGGAGCGTTTCCTGGGATACGAAATCCCACAGGTCGAGAAGGCGGAACTGTGAGCCCCGGCGACGTTGCAATCTATAGGGGCGCAATAAAATTGCGTCCCCGCATTTAATTATCGTCCCTTCTCCAGCGTCCGTGGTCGCGTCCGCGCCATTCTCTCCTGTCCTCGCGTCTTTCCCTGCGCCAGCCCCTGTGCCGCCCCCGGTTGACCGGCCTCATATCGTGTCTTGCGCGCATCCACCTGCCGTGCGAGACATAGAAGTGCCTGCCGTCGTCCCTGAATACGTGCCCCCGGACGAAGTGCGGATGGCGATACCTGTCGTAGTAGAACCACTCCGAACGGTTGGGACTCCAGAACCAGTCTGACGGCGGGCCGGGGGCGATGACCACGCCCGGCGGCGGCGGGGGAAGGACTACCACGGGCGCAGGCGGCACCGGCGGGACGGGTATCGGTATGGGCGGCGGGCTGATGAAGATGTTTACTCCCGCGAACGCGGGTGCGGACGAAAATACCGCCGCCATGAATGCGGCTGCCAGCAGACGTTTCTTCATTTGAACGACCTCCTGTTTGAGAATGCTTAAGGATAGAGAAAATCCCTCTCTCAAATCAAGACGTATTTCACGCGGAAAAGGTTTAAAGGCGCGCGCAAGATATTGGATAATTTATAAAATACGTAATTAAATCAATTTGTTGACGTTTGATTTCTGGCGGAAACGAGCTATAATTAAATATGGAAAAACGAGTGGCGGGATTAAATCCCTTTAATCCTGTCGGTCTCCCGGATTAAAATTCCGGGTTAGCACAAGGAGGTGCTGTATGTTTCCGTTGACAAGATGGAATCCGTCAAGGGACCTTATGTCCCTGCACAGGGACATGGACGACCTGTTCAGCAGGATATTCGGTCGCAGCGAGCGCTGGTTCCCGATGCCTTCGATGATCGGCGATATTAATTTCCCGGCCATCGACGTCATAAAAGAGGGGAACGACCTTGTCGCCCACGTGGAGCTTTCCGGCGTGGACCCGAAAGACGTCGAAATCAACGTAACCGGGAACCTGCTCACCGTCAAGGGCGAGCGTAAGAGCGAGAAGGAATACAAAAAGGAGGATTATTTCTCCAGGGAAATCTCCTACGGGAGCTTCGAGAGGAGCATTACGCTTCCGGTGGACGTGAATACCGACAAGGTAAGGGCCGAATACCACAAGGGCCTGCTTGAAATCAGGATGCCTGCCGCCGAGGCCATAAAGGGCAGGAAGATAGAGATAGAGACGAGGGAAGAGCCGAAGAAGATAAAGGCGGCGTAAGGAAGCGTTTCCTTGTAATCGAAGATTGTTTCCAAGGGGTGATTAATTCACCCCTTTTTTGTTTAAAAAGAATTGACTATGTCCCCCCTTTTTGTTAAACTTCGCATTTAATTTATAACAAGTTAACCCAAAGAGCAGCCTGAGAGGTGGCCATAGAGATGGACCGCAATATCGGCGATATAAAGAAGAAACTCGAAGAGCAGAGGGCGGAGCTTCTGGCGGAGGCGGGCGAGACCATCAGCGGGGGCCTGAAGCCGGAAAAGGAAAATTACGCCGACCTTGGAGACCAGGCCAGCGCGGAATCCGACAGGAACCTTCTGCTTCGGCTACGTGGCCGGGAGCAGAGGCTGCTCAAGAAAATAGACGAGGCCATCAAGAGGATAGAGGACGGCACGTTCGGCATATGCGAATCCTGCGGCGAGAAGATAAGCATCAAGCGCCTCCAGGCAAGGCCCGTAACGACGCTCTGCATAGACTGCAAGACCGCCCAGGAAGAGGAAGAGAAGCTCCGCAAATAAACCGGGCCGTGGGGATGACCGGGGCGCATACAGGGGGCGCATATAAGCCCTGTTATTTTAAAGAGGCTGCCATGCCGCGCATTCTTATTCTCTATTACACCAGGACGGGCAATACCGAAAAAATGGCCCGGCTGGTCGAAGAGGGCGCCAGGTCCGCCGGGGCGGAAGTCTCGCTCCAGACAATCCCCGGCGCGGCGCCGGAAGACCTCCAGGGCTTCGACGGCATAATCATCGGTTCACCCACCTACTACGGCCTGCCCGCCGCGGAGATAATAAAATTTCTCGACGACTCCGTGAAGTTCCACGGCAAGCTCGAAGGCAAAGTCGGCGCGGCGTTCTCGTCCGCGGCCAACATCGGCGGCGGGAACGAGACCGTCATACTCGCCATCCTCGAGGCCATGCTTGTGCACGGCATGGTAATCCAGGGCGTCCCGAAGGGCGACCACTACGGCCCCGTATCCATCGGCGCACCCGACGAGCGAGTGATGAAGCAGTGCCGCTCCCTTGGCGAGCGCGTGGCGAAGCTGGCGGGAAGACTGGCGGGATAAGCCTCGGCCCCCGAAACAATCACTCGCCCACCATTTCGTGGCCTAAATGCCAGCCCTGACAGAAGACGCACTCATACGGTCGGATGCCGTCTATCTTCTGCCCGTAACTCCTCTGAATTCCAAGCGCGGTCATCGCCTCCGCCCGGGAGGCATACCTCTTTTTACCGGAACATGATTTCAACTTGAACCCGAAACCCCCGAAGTTGTCGTGTCTCTTTTTCATAGGAACTATTCTTTGATTCCGGACTGTCTTAAAATACTATCGGCAACATAAGTAGGCAGGTCTTCGTTCCCGCCGTGAAATGGCACGGTTACCCGCCCGGTTTTGGCAGGGTGTTTTAATTGCCTGTGGCCGCCTTTGCTCCGCACCTGATGCCAGCCGCCGCTCTCAAGCAATTTAATGATGTCGCGGATTTTCACATCCTCAGAAATAGCATATTCAATTCATTTCGTCAATATAAAAATGTCATAACCGATTGATTTAATTATGGTATATGTATACCATGCATACCATCACGTGATAATCAATAACACTTGAAAAATGTGTATCAATGTGTATAATTAAGACATGCTCTTTCCGATTTTCATATTCAAGGAGAAAACTGGCGACTTCGGCGTAATCGTCCCGGGGCTCCCAGGGTGCTACTCCGCGGGCGGAACCCTCGACGAGGCGATAGCGAACTCGAAAGAGGCAATCGAGCTGCACCTTGAGGGGCTGATTGAGGACGGTCTTGAAATCCCGGAGCAGGGCAGGATTGACGATTATAAAAAGCATCTCAATGAGGGCGGCATCGCCGCGCTGGTCGAGGTGGATGCCTCCGCGTTCGCAGGCCAGTCCGAACGTGTCAACGTAACGTTCCCGAAACGGCTCCTGGCAAAGATAGACAGGGAAAGCGAGAGGCTCGGCACAAGCCGCTCCGGACTGCTCCAGAGCGCAGCCAAGAGGTATTTGAGCGAATCCGGCACGAAAGAACAAAAGAAGCCCGCCCGCTCCGTCAGGGAGCCCAAACCCGAATACAAGAGGACAAAATGAACAAAATAACCCTCGGTCCTTCAACTACGATATACCCCATGCCCGCGTTTTTAATCGGCGCGGACGTGGATGGCAAGGCCAACTTCATGGTGGCGGCATGGAGCGGGATTGCGTGTTCCGAGCCGCCGATGATTTCCGTCGCCTTCCAGCCGCACAGGCACACGCTTAAAGGAATCAAGGAGCATAGGGCGTTTTCCGTGAACGTCCCGAATGTCGCGCTCATGGATGCGGCGGACTATTGCGGGATGTACTCCGGAAAGAACGAGCCGGACAAAACGAAAACCGCCGGGTTCGAGGTTTTTTACGGCAAGACCGAACACGCGCCGCTGATAGCCCAGTGCCCCGTGAACCTCGAATGCAGGGTGGTCATGACGCTTGAGCTCGGGAGCCATCACCTCGTTATTGGCCAGATTATTGAAGTCCATGCGGACAAGGACGTCCTGGACGAAAACGGACGCCCCGACGCAGCGAAGATAGACCCGCTCATCTTCACCGTCCCGGACAGGAACTACCGCCGCCTGGGCGAAATTGCAGGCAAGGCCTTCAGCGCCGGGAAAGCGCTGAAAAAGGAATAGTGGCCCGCCTCCCGCCCCCGGCCTGTTCTCGTCCAAGCTCTCACGCCTGTCATTCTGTTCATAACGCCCCCTCTGTCCCCCTCTTATCTTAAGAGGGGGATGAAGGTAAATAGAATTGTCCACCCACCTGTCATTCTGAGCGAAGCGAAGAACCTGCTTTTCCGTTATCCCTCTCCCGGCCTTCGGCCACCCTCTCCCAGTGGCGGGAGAGGGTAATTAATGAGGTGAAAACTATTGCAGGAGACGAGGGATGAAGGTAAACCGAATTGTCCACCCGCCCGTCATTCCCGTATCAGCTTAAGATCGCCATTCCCGCGAAGGCGGGAATCCAGGAATTTTGTCTGTCATTCTGAGCAACGCGAAGAATCTGCTTTCTGCTTTTGTAGCTGCCCGATTCATCGGGCGACTTTAAACCGCCCCATAAATGGGGCAGCTACAAAACCGGGAATGGCAGATGTGGTTAACTCATATCATGTAATAACCATAAGGAGCAAATATCATTGGTCGGGAAAAATCACTATCCAGAGCAGTTCCGGATTGTTTTTGGAAGATGCCGATTATTAAGATAAAAATACGTATCGAATGCGTTTTTACGCCGGTATCGGTAACAGCGCAAAAATGCCCTGAAACAAGCCGTTTTGCGCAGAAAACACGGCGCGGGGACACGCCCTTTTTTTGCGCCATGCCAGGAAATTCCCGTTATTCCGTAACGGGTTATGCGTTATATAAATATTAATTGATAAATAAAAAGTCGTTTTGCAACCGATTGAAAATCAAGGAATTTTTTTCTTGACAGAAGCCTGTAAAACCAATAAACTGAAGAGTCATGTCCCGTAAAGCAGTCATAGCCGGAAACTGGAAAATGCATATGACCGTGCCGGAAGCCTTGGAGCTTGTGCGCGGGATTATGCCCTCGCGTTCCGGCAGGAAGGCGGTCGAGGTAATCGTCGCTCCGCCCTTCACCGCGCTACACGCAACTGCTTGTGAAATAAAGGGGAAATACATAGGCCTCGCCGCACAGAACATGCATTTCGAGCCGAAGGGCGCCTTCACCGGAGAGATCTCGGCGGCCATGCTGAAGGACGCCGGATGCACCCATGTCATCGTCGGCCACTCCGAGCGCAGGCAGTATTTCTGCGAGACGGACGAGGGCGTGAATAAGAAGGTTAAAGCGGCGCTCGCGGCTGAGTTGCTCCCTATTGTGTGCATAGGGGAGAGCCTTGATGAGCGCGAGGCCGGGACGACGTTCAGGGTGATAGAAACTCAATTAAATGACGGACTTAAAGGCCTTTCGCCCGATGAGGCGAAGCGGATTATTGTCGCCTACGAGCCTGTCTGGGCGATAGGGACTGGCAGGACGGCGACTCCGGCCCAGGCGCAGGAAGTCCATGCCTTTATCAGGGAAAAGCTCTCAGCGGCGTTCGGGAAGGATGTGGCAGACGGTATCAGGATATTATACGGCGGGAGCGTAACGCCTGATAATATAAAGAATTTAATGGCAATGGAAGACATAGACGGGGCGCTTGTGGGCGGCGCGAGCCTCAAGGCGGAGTCTTTCTCCGCCCTCGTAAATTATTCGGAGGTATAGGTAAATGATGATTTTTCTTGTAATAATCCACGTAATAGTCTGCGCGGCTGTCGTCCTCGTCGTGCTCCTGCAGCAGGGCGAGGGGGCCAATATCGGCGCGACATTCGGCTCCGGCGGCTCCCAGACGATCTTCGGGAGCAGGGGTTCGGGCAATTTCCTTACAAAGCTTACGGCTACCGCCGGCGCGATATTCATGATAACATCCATTCTTCTGGCTAAAATCGAGTCCCGCGTCTCAACGTCATCGGTCGTAAAGGCGCCCGCCGCAAACACGGCCACGATGCCCGCAATACCGCAGAAAGGCGCGCCTTTCGTCCCGGCGGCTCCGGCAGGCAAGCCCGCCTCCCAGGCAGCTGCGCCCGCCGCGCCCGCGACCGGCAAGGCGACTGCTCCGGCTCAGGCGAAACCCGCGCCGGTAAAGAATGGCGGAAAATAAGAGGGGTGGCATTTAGAATTGAACGTCGCTGGGCCCCCGTTTTCATGGGGGCGACAAATTCAGTATTTCCGGGGGCTCCTTTGCGGGCCTCTTTTGTTTTAAGGGAGAGCAAGGTTGAAAAAGATTGCAATATCGGCCATTTGCGCGCTTATCCTCGTTTCCGCGTGTGGCAGAAGGCCTGAGGGCGGATTAGTCAGGGACCCGGACTACCTGAAGGTCGCAATGGGGGCGGACGCCAAAAGACTCATCCCCATGCTGGCGACTGACTCCGCCTCAGGAGACATATCCGGCCTGATATTTCAAGGACTTACGAAATACGACAAGAACATAAAAATCGTCGGGGACCTGGCGAAAAGCTGGGATATATCAAAAGACGGCCTTGTAATAACCTTTCACCTCCACAGGCGCGTAAAGTGGCAGGACGGCGCGCCATTCACAGCCGCCGACGTGCTCTTTACATACAAGGTCCTTAGGGACCCGAATACCGCCACGCCCTACAGCGACGACCTTGGCCCGGTTGAGAAGGTCGAGGCCCCGGACGAATATACCGTGAAGGTGACGTATAAGAAGCCTTTCGCGCCTGCGCTTGAGGCCTGGGGGATGGGCATAATCCCGGAGCACCTCCTTAAGGGGAAGAACATAAACAACGACCCCTTCAACCGCCATCCGGTGGGCACGAACTTCTTCAAATTCGGCCAGTGGATTACCGGCAACAGGATCGTCCTGGACGCATACAGCGGCTATTTCAGGGGCGGGCCTCATATCGACAAATACGTCTCCCGGATTATCCCCGACCAGGCGACGCAGTTCCTGGAACTCAAGACGGGCGGGATAGACATGATGGACTTGACCCCATTGCAGTATTCCAGGGAGACGGACACGCCGGATATAGAGCGCCGCTTCAGAAAACTCCGCTATCCCGCGTTCGCCTACGACTACCTTGGCTATAACCTGACGAATCCGCTCTTCCAGGACAGGCGCGTGCGGCAGGCGCTCTCCTATGCGATAGACCAGAAATCCATAATCCAGGGCGTGCTCCTGGGCCTCGGCACGCCTTGCACCGGGCCGTTCCCGCCGGAGTCCTGGGCGTATAACAAGGACGTTAAGGGATACCCGTATGACCCGGAAAAGGCGAAGGCCCTGCTTAAGGAGGCCGGCTGGACGCCCGGGCCGGACGGAGTCCTGACAAAAGACGGCAGGAGGTTCGAGTTTACGATACTTGTGAACCAGTCCAACAAGCAGCGCGAGATGGCGGCGGAGATTATCCAGCAGGACCTGGCGAAGGTCGGCGTGAAGGTAGGGATAACTGCGCTCGAGTGGCAGGCGCTCCTTCACGACTTCATAGACAAGAAGCGCTTCGAGGCGCTCATCATGGGCTGGGCGCTCGGGCGAGACCCGGACATCTACGACATATGGGATTCGTCCAAGACCAAGGAAGGGGAGTTCAATTTTATAAGCTATAAAAATCCGGAGGTTGACAAGCTGCTTGTCGAAGGGCGGGAGACGTTCGACTTCAAAAAAAGGCAGGAGATATACCGCAGAATCCACGCCATAATATCCGACGACGCGGCATGCACGTTCCTTTACGTCCCGGACGCCCTGCCGATTATCAGCAGGCGCTTCAAGGGGGTCAAAAAAGCGCCGATCGGGATAACGTATAATCTCAGGGAATGGTACGTGCCGAGGAACCGGGCGGAGTGGTACCGGTAAATGTCCAATATTTCCGTAAATTCCCTGGTTAAGAAATTCGGCGCCGTGACAGCCGTGGACGGCATCTCGTTTTCTGTCGATCCGGGCGAGGTCTTCGGATTCCTGGGGCCGAACGGAGCGGGGAAATCCACTACAATATCAATCCTCTGCACGCTTATCTCCCCCACTTCGGGAGAGGCGTCCGTCGGCGGGTTCGACTGCGTGAGGGACGCGGACGCCGTGCGCCGCAGCATAGGCATAATATTCCAGGACCCGACGCTCGACAACGGCCTTACGGCCTACGAGAACCTGCTCTTCCACGCCTATCTCTACGGGATGGACCGCGCCGCGGCAAAAAAAAGGATAGAGGACGCGCTCGAACTGGTGGGGCTTTCCGCAAGGAAAAACGAGCTTGTCCGGAAGTTCTCCGGCGGGATGAAGAGGCGGCTTGAGATAGCCAGGGGCATACTGAACTACCCCAGGGTGCTCTTCATGGACGAGCCGACGATAGGACTCGACCCGCAGACACGCAATATGATATGGGAATTCATACGCGAGCTCAAGAAAAACACCGGCATTACCGTCTTTATGACGACGCATTACCTCGAGGAGGCGGAGTTCTGCGACAGGATTGCGATTATCGACCTGGGAAAGATAATCGCGTCCGGCACGCCTTTGGAACTCAAGGCCGGGCTTCAGGGGGACACCCTGAAGCTCTCGGCGACCGACCCGAAGGGCCTCGAGGCGGAGATACGGGAAAAATTCGGCATGGAGCCGAAGATTACCGACGGGGGCATTACGCTTACGGTAAAACAGGGAGACGAGATACTTCCCGCGCTTATAAAAGGACTCTCGACGAGCATAACCGCCGTCAGTATGACGAGACCGACGTTAAACGACGTGTTTCTATCCCTGACGGGCAAGAACATACGCGAGGAAAACGGCGACCCGTACGGCCCGATGCGCTCTTACGCCCGCAAGAACCACGGAGGGCATTGATGGCGAACCTCGCGCATGAGACCAAGGCGATATACGTAATTTCCTACCGCGAGCTTCGGAAGTTCATCCGGGAGAAAAGCCGCATATTGGGCACGATGGCCAGGCCAATACTGTGGCTTTTTGTCGTGGGCGGCGGGATGAGCAGGCTCGTAAGGCCCGTGGGAGGCGTAAACTACATCCAGTTCATCTTCCCCGGCATGATAGGCATGACGATACTTTTCGCGTCGATATTCTCCGCAATCTCCATCGTCTGGGACAGGGAGTTCGGGTTCTTAAAGGAGATACTCGTGGCGCCCATTTCCAGGCTTTCCGTCGTCGTCGGCAAGGCCATGGCCGGGACATCCATCTCCATGCTCCAGGTGCTGATATTACTAATTTTCGTGCCCGTGCTGGGGATAAAAATAAATATCCCGCAGTTCCTGCTGCTGTTTCTTTCATCGGGGATGCTCGCCTTTTCGCTTACGTGTTTCGGGATACTCGTGGCGTCCCGCATGAGCTCCTACGAGGGCTTCAACATAATCATGAACTTCCTCGTCATGCCGATGTTCTTCCTCTCGGGGGCGATGTATCCGGTAAGGCTCATGCCGCCGTTTTTGAGGGAGATAGCATACGCAAATCCACTGACTTACGGCGTGGACGGACTGAAGAACATACTGCTGGCGGGCGCGTCCGGAACCCCGATGGGGCCTGAATATCCGGCCATTGTGGATTTTGCCGTCGTGTCGGGTTTTCTGGTCGTGACCGCCGTCCTTGCGAATTTATCCTTCAGAAGGGCCGCCTGAGGATTGACTTCCTGGGGCCGTTGTCTTAAAATTTTATCAAATGGCTATCCGCATAAAAATCAACGAGCGGTTCGTCGAGTTTGGCGAGCCGCCGAAGCTCATGGAGGTCAGGGCCAAGTTCAAGCCCGGATCGGACCTCACGATTTTAAACGGTTTCCCGACCAAGGACAATCCGTTCCTGAACGACGGGGACAATATTATCTTCATCAGGAAGGGGGCGATGCCCTCGAGGGAGGAGCTCGAGTCCCTGATGATGGCGCGGCATACGCCCGGCGTGCACGAGGTGGTGAAGAAGGCCCGCATCGGGATTGCGGGCCTGGGGGGCTTAGGCTCCGCCGTGGCCGTCGCGCTTGCGAGGCTCGGCGTGGGCGAGCTGGTGGTTGTGGACTACGACATCGTGGAGCCGAGCAACTTAAACCGCCAGCAGTATTTCATAGACCAGATAGGCAAGCCAAAGACGGAGGCCATGGAGGACAACTTGAGGAGGATAAATCCTTACGTGAGGGTAACCTCGCATAAGGCCGTCCTTAACGAGGAAAACATTCCGCAGTATTTCGACAGGGTAAGCGCGCTTGTCGAGGCTCTCGACAAGGCGGAGTCGAAGGCCATGCTCCTCAATATCATGGCAGAGCGATGTCCGGAAGTGCCGGTCGTCACGGCATCCGGGGTCGCCGGGCACGGGCCGTCAAACTCCATAAAGACCATGCCGTTCGGGAAATATTTCATAGTGGGAGACCAGGAGACCGAGGCCGCGACCGGCATGGGATTGATGGCGCCCAGGGTCGGCATAGCGGCGCATCACCAGGCGAACTGCGTGCTGAGGATTCTGCTTGGCGAGCCGGGAGAGTGAGGTTTTGTTGACAGATTTTTTGCGTGACGTGGAGGACGCGCTTGGGAATGCGAAGGCGCCGTCTTCCTCCGAGCTTGACGATATACTTTCACGCGCTGGAGAGTTA
The DNA here is from genome assembly GCA_021815285.1 of Nitrospirota bacterium. Classification (GTDB taxonomy): domain Bacteria; phylum Nitrospirota; class JACRHJ01; order JACRHJ01; family JACRHJ01; genus JAKAHE01. Next base: position 6,280 of record JAKAHE010000001.1, on the reverse strand, counting down.
AAGGGCCTGCCGCTTTCCGATGCCGCGAAGCTCCTGATGGTCGAAGAAGAAGACTCACTGCGCGCGATATATGAAAAGGCGGCGGAGGTGAAGTCCGCCGTGTTCGGCCCGCGGGTAGTGCTTTTCGCCCCGCTCTATCTCTCCAATTACTGCTCTAACGACTGCCTGTACTGCGGCTTCAGGAAATCAAACTCCACTGCCCGCAGGAAGGCGCTCTCACCCGACGAGGCCGTGGAGCAGGCGAAGATACTATCGCGGACGGGCTTCAAGCGGATTATACTCGTCGCAGGCGAGCACCCGCGATACTCGGGGGTGGATTACCTTATAAAAATTGCGGAGGAGATTTATTCCCGCACCGACGTCAGGATCCTGCACGTGAACTCCGCGCCAGTCTCCGTGGAGGACTTCAGGAAGCTGAAGTCCGCAGGCTACGGCGTATACCAGTGCTTCCAGGAGACATACCACGAAGAGAGCTACAAGGTCCTGCACCCCACCGGCAGAAAGTCCGACTTCCTCTACAGGCTGTCCGTCATGGACAGGGGTCTTCAGGCGGGTTTCGGGGACGTGGGCATCGGCCCGCTCCTCGGTCTTTACGATTACCATTACGACGCCCTTGCCGCGATTGCGCACTCGAAACACCTTGAGGCGAAATTCGGCGCCTGCGCGCATACCATATCCGTCCCGCGGCTCAAATCCGCCGAGGGCGCGGAGATTAAGAAGGCCCCATATCCCGTGAGCGACGAGGATTTCAAAAAGATTGTCGCGGTATACCGCCTGTCCGTGCCGCAGGCGGGAGTCGTTGTTTCCACGCGCGAACCTGCGAGGCTCCGGGAGGAATGCCTTCTGTGCGGGGCGTCGCAGATTTCCGCAGGCTCCTCCACGGAACCCGGCGGATACGACGGGCGCGAAAAGAACACCTCGCAGTTCGACCTCTCCGACATAAGGCCGCTCCCTGAGATGGCGCGGGTAATCTCGGAGATGGGGCTTCTGCCGTCTTTATGCACCGCCTGCTACAGGAGCGGAAGACAGGGGAGCAGCTATCTCCACACCGCCCAGTCCGGGAATCTGAACGAACTCTGCACGGCGAACGCGCTTCTTTCGCTCAAGGAGTATCTGCTCGACGCAAGCCCCGAAGGTCGGGAGATTATGGAAGCTTCCCTGAACCGTTTTCTGGAGGAATTCAAAGGCAAGCTCAGGGAAGACGTAAAAAGGAAGCTGGAGACGGTCGAAAAAGGGAAACGGGACGTCCACTACTGATTTCCTCAAATAGCTTGTATTGCCCGGAAGCCTCTGGTAGAATTTCCCGCATGTTCCCGAAAAACCTCATAATCGACTGCGACGACACACTCTGGGAAAACAACCGTTTTTTCCTGGACGCGCACGAGAAGTTCGTGTCCCTCATGGAGGCGCAAGGCTATTCCCGCGAGCGGGCGGACAGCCTGCTTCTCCGGCTGGAAATGGAGAACGTCCCGCGCTACGGCTACGGGGCGAGGAGCCAGGCGATGTCCATGGCGGACGTATACGGACTGCTCGAACCCGAGCCGGAAGAAAAAATCCTGCAAACAATCGAGGAGATAGGGGAAGGCGTATTCCATCACCCGGTCTGCCTCCTTCCCGGCGTGGAAGAGACCGTGCCGAAGCTCGCAGACAGGTATAAGATGGTGATGTATACGAAGGGCAACGCGGAAGAGCAGCTTGGGAAGATCGAAAAATCCCCGCTCAGGGAGTATTTCCATCACGTCCGGGTCGTGCCGGAGAAAGACAGGGATTCTTTCCGGGGCGTTCTTGAAGAACTGGGGCTTAAGGCGCACGAGACCTGGATGATAGGGGACTCGCCGCGTTCGGATATTCTCCCTGCGGTGGAAAACGGAGTGCGTTCCGTCTTTATCCCTTTTTCCATGACCTGGCAGCACGAGCATACCGCCCTTCCGCCCTCCGGGCATATAATAACCGTCGAACATTTCGGGAACCTGGAAGCCCTCCTGCTATAATGCCGAAGACACGTAAATCGCAGAACCCTGAAACCCCGGTCGTGGCCAAGGCCGCCCTTCCCAAGGCCGGAAGCAGGGAGTATTACGAGGAGATACTTTATGCAATCCCGGAAGGCGTAATAATCTTCGACGGGGATCTGAAGCTGATAAGCGCGAACCGCGCCGCACACGAGCTCGCCATGCTCTCGGCGGAGGCGATCGGCAGGACTGCCATGGAAACCTTCGACAAAGGCAACCTGGGGCTGGCCGAGCTTGCCATGCGCACGCTTGCCTCCGGCAGGCCGCATACCGGTTTTACGACGGAGTTCGTAAGGCCGGACGCGACCGGCATCCCCGTGGAGGCTTCCGCTTCGCCCATCGAAGGGCCGGACGGCCAGACGCTCGGAGTCGCGCTGTCGCTTCGGGAGGCCTCGCGCTTAAGGGAGCTCGAGGAGGCCATAAAGAAATCCGAGCGGCTTGCATACCTGGGCACAATGGCGGCCTCTGTCGCGCACGAGCTCCGAAACCCGCTTGGCGGCATAAAAGGCGCCTCGCAGCTCCTGATGGAGGAGATAAAGGGCCTGCCTGTGGAGGAGTCCCTCTCCGAATACCTGGGCGTCATCATAAAGCAGGTTGACCGGCTAACGGGTATACTCGAGTCGCTTCGGGGCCTGTCCCGGCCAGGGCTTCCGAAGACCGCGAAGATGAACCTGCACAGCCTCCTTGACGAATCCCTGACCCTGCTCGCCCCCGACATAAAAAAACTCAAACTCAAGATAAAGCGGGAATACGACCCGTCCGTCCCGGAGATAGAGGGGGACGAACCGAGCCTCCAGGGAGTGTTTTTAAACCTCATAAAAAATGCCGTGGAGGCAATGTCCCAGGGCGGCGTCCTCACGCTCGGAACCGGCATCCCGTCCGACTTCCTCTATTCCAGCATAAAGACCGAGAAGGGCAAGAAGACAATGCTCGCCGTTACCGTTTCCGACACCGGGTGCGGCATAGAGCCGGACGCCCTCAAGGACATATTCAATCCCTTCTATTCCTCCAAGGGCGGCGGGCTTGGCCTGGGCCTCGCGCTCGCGCTGAAGACCATCGAGGAGCACGGCGGGATGATAAAGGTGGACAGCGTTCCCGGCAAGGGCACGACCTTCACGGTCTACCTGCCGGTGTACAGGTAGCGGTTGCCGATTACTGTTTCGCGTAATATAACTTTACTGATAAAAGTCGGTGAGGAAGTCTTCTGGGAGATCAGGAAACGATTTCATTTGTCCGGCGCATCCCCATTCTGCTCAAGCAGCGGGCGGCATCTGGCCGTAAGGTTCTTCAGTTCCTCCTTTATCTCGAGTATGCGCATCTCCCTGCCGACGGAGAACTTTGAAAAACGCTCCAGGTCTTCCACCTTCTGCTTGAGCTCGCCATAGAGCATGGAATTCTCGATGACAATCCCGACATACCTGCCTATCGTCATAAGCGTGTTTATCCGGCGCTGGTCTATGCCGTCGTAATTCCTCGAACCGACCGCGAGCGCGCCGGCAACCTTCCCCTTTGCCATGAGCGGTATGGCCGCCCATGCCTGCATACCCTCGCTTTTAAGGTTTTTGTCTATCCTGCCTAATTTATCTGACGGGCGCTCCTGCGCAAAGAACATCCTGCCGTGCAGCAGTTCTCTTTTTATCCACGGCTCCTGGGCGCTCCTGACAGACGTTTTTTCGAGGGCGGCCTCCGAAAGCCCTTCGCTTACCTGCATGACAAGATTGTCTCCCTTCAGGAGATAAATACAAAGGAAATCCGCCCAGACGAGGTCTTTCACCTCCTTTATAGTCGCAGACATGACCCTGTCCAGTTCAAGCGACCTCCCTATTTCCACCGCGATCTTGTAAAGGGCGGCGAGTTCCCTGTTTTTCTGGAATATCTCCTCGGCGTCGCGCTCCATCTGTTTCGAGGACTCCCTAAGCATCATCATCGACTGCTCGAGCTCTTTTTTCGCCTCGGCAAGCGTGCCGAACCGCTCGCTCACGTATTCCAGGTCCCGGTACAGGAACGCCAGTATGCCGATTACCATGAACGTCAGGGTGTTGGTTGCGCCGGTAAAGGGCCTCAAGTATTCCCATATTTCTCCCCAGCCCATCTCCGAGAGGATGTGCTGGACAATATGCGCGACGGAATGGGAAATGGCGAAGACCGCAAGCGCCACGACCTGCCAGTACAGATACATCCATATCGGCGCGTGCGGCCTGAGCGCGCGTATCCGGCGCACCTCCGAGATCATGTATGCGGATATTGCCACGAGCAGGAGATTGGAGACTATGTCTATAGTCCATACGGGTTCGAGGCTCGTCATTCCTTCTCCCGTCTGAGTTCCGTCTCCAGGCGCCTTAAGCCCAGGGCCATGAAAAGAAAGGCCGGCACAAGGAAGAAATACTCTGCCAGGCGGGTGACGTAATAAAGCTCGGTTTTCAGGTCTTCCACGAGCATCCAGGAACCCTTGAAATAATGCTCTTTCGGCGCCATGAGCAGCCCGGTGATATGCGTAATGGAGACGTCCACGTTCCACAGCAGGAAAAAGAGCGCGGCCAGGCGTATGAGCTTCCATCCGGAGAGCCTGAGGGACGGTTTCCCGAGCACGGCGAAGAGATAGACCATGGACGCTATCAGAAAGACGTGGGCCATCATGTGGGCGTCGAAGCCCTCGTCGCCAGGGTGCTGCTGCACAGCCCATGCGCTGCCCCAATCGGCCAGGACGATGGTGATGACCGCGGCTGATTTCAGTAGTGCAAATTTTAAAGCTTTCTTGACCATGACCATACCATGAATATAAATATTATAACCCTTTTATGTTAATTTTAAAATTATTAAACAAAATTAATTCTTCTGGACTAAGGGCTTGATAACAGATATAATTCCTGATATAGAAACATTCCGTGTTCCGGAAAAAATCCTTGACATTAAATGCGCGTTTTTATAGCATCAATATCCGCCTTTGAAAAGGCGGCTTTTTTCGCCGTAGAGATTCTGGAGATTTATTAAATGCAAAGTTATGTTTTTTTCTGGGGATGCACCATACCCGCCCGATTCGCCTTCCAGGAAAAGGCCGCAAGGCTGGTCGCGGAGCGTATGGGAATAGATATAGTAGACCTGGACGGTTTCACCTGCTGCCCTGAGAAAGAGCTGGTAAAGAGCATGGGGAATGATCTCTGGCTCCTGACGGCGGCCAGGAACCTCGCGCTTGCCGAGGCGACCGGCCTCCCGCTCGTTACGCCCTGCAACGGCTGCTACGGCACGCTTAAAGGGGCGAAGGCAGAGCTTCACAAATCCCCGAAACTCGTGGCCCGGGTAAACAAAAGCCTGGCCGAAATCGGCCTGAAATACACCGGAAAGATTAAGGTTCTCCACATGCTGGAGCTTTTCCACGACGTAATATCCCCGGCGAAGATTGCCACATACGTGAAAAAGCCCCTGAAAGGCATGAGAATAGGCGTGCATTACGGCTGCCACATGATGCGCCCGGCGAAGGTCCTGAACTTCGACGACCCAATCCACCCCGTGAAGTTCGACGCCCTTGTCGCCGCAATCGGCGCGAAGAGCATCGACTACACCACGAAGATGCTATGCTGCGGCGGGGGACTCAGCAACGTCGGGAACGTCTCCGAAGGCCAGGACTTGATGCGCCGGAAGCTTCAGGAGCTTAAAGGCCTCGAAGCGGACGCCATTACCACCGTCTGCCCGTCGTGTTTTTCCCAGTACGACACGCAGCAGTTCATGCTCGCGCGCACGGGAGAGAAATACAACCTGCCGGTAATCTCCTACCAGGAACTCCTCGCCCTTGCGATGGGATTCTCCCCCGCCGAGATAGGCATGGACATGCACAAGATAGAGACGGAATCGTTCATGAAAAAATGGGAGAAGAATACCGGAAGACTCGCAAAGACGAAGGACGCCTTCGACATCGCGTCCATAGAGCGCTGCATAAGCTGCGCGGCCTGCACGAACGACTGCCCGGTCACGCTCCTGCTCGAAGGCGTAAACCTGCACTCGATGATGAAGCGGGTCGTTACGGAGGACATAGACGAGCTTCTGAAATCCCCGGACATCTGGCGGTGCGTCGAGTGCCATACCTGCATCGAGCTTTGCCCGCAGTGTTTCGGGATGGAGAAGGTGTTCCACCAGTTGAAGCAGATGGCAATCGAGCGCGGATATGTCCAGTCCGCCACGGCGAAGGCCATGGATATGTTTTCCCAGACCGGACGCCTTGGCGAGCCGTCGAAGGCCCAGAGGAAGAAGCTTGGGCTTAAAGACGCGCCGAAGAC
>JAKAHE010000233.1 GCA_021815285.1 Nitrospirota bacterium | reverse complement strand
GCTTCTGGAAGTTACGGTCTTCGGGAGGGAGCGGTGAACGTCAAGGTGTACGCCGGGATGCTCGAGATGATAGGCCATACGCCGATGGTGCGCATAAGGAATATGACCGGCCCCGGCGACGCCGCCGTATACGCCAAGCTCGAAGGCCAGAACCCCGGCGGGAGCGTTAAGGACAGGGTTGCCCTCGCGATGATAGAGGAGGCAGAGAGAAACGACCTTATATATCCCGGCGGAGTTATAATCGAGCCGACCAGCGGCAACACCGGCATCGGGCTTGGTATTGTCGCCGCGCTAAGGGGCTACAGGCTGATACTCACGATGCCGGACACCATGAGCGTCGAGAGGCGAACGCTCCTTGCCGCATACGGCGCGGAGCTTGTATTGACGCCCGGACAGGACGGGATGCGCGGCGCCGTGGAAAAGGCGGAAGAGCTTCTGAAATCCACACCTGACTCCTACATGCCACAGCAGTTCAACAACCCGGCAAACCCCGAGGCGCACAGGAAGACGACGGCGCGGGAGATACTCTCCGCGCTGGGAGCGAGGATAGACGCGTTCGTTTCCGGCGTCGGGACGGGCGGAACGCTAACGGGCGTCGGCGAGGTGCTGAAGTCCAAGAACCGGGACATAAGGATAATCGCCGTGGAACCGGCCTCGTCGCCGGTGCTCTCCGGCGGAAGCCCCGGGCCGCATAAAATCCAGGGCATAGGGGCGGGGTTTATGCCCGCCGTCCTGAATACGCGGGTGTATAGCGAGATAGCCAAGGTAACTGACGAAGAGGCCGCACGTGCGGCGCGGGAGCTTGCAGTGAAGGAAGGCATCCTTTGCGGGATGTCATCAGGCGCGGCGCTTTATGCGGCCCTGAAGGCGGCAAGGGAGCTTGGCAAGGGCAAGAGCGTTGTCGTGATACTGCCGGACAGGGGTGAGCGATACCTTAGCACGGGGCTGTTTTCCTGAAGCCGCCAAACCATCCGGCCAAGGTTGATTTTCTGGAGGGGACATATGCAGCTTTCTACGAAGGGCAGATATGCGGTGCGGGCGATGTTCGATCTCTCCTTTTATTCAAAAGGGGAGCCGGTGCCGCTTTCGAGGATTTCCGAGCGTGAGGAGATCTCGCTCCATTACCTCGAGCAGCTTTTCAACAAGCTCAGGAAAAGCGGCGTGGTGGAGTCCGTTCGCGGGCCGTCCGGAGGATTCCGGCTTTCGAGAAAACCATCCGAGATTACCATCGAGGAGATTGTCCGGGTGGTTGAAGGGAGCATTACGCCCGTGAAGTGCATGGACATAAGGGACAAGAAGAAGGTGTGCCACCGCGCGGACAAGTGCGTCACCTTCATCCTGTGGAAGAGGCTCGGCAGCCACATCACCGAATACCTCTCTTCAGTCACGCTCCAGGACCTCGTGAACGAAGCCAGGGAGATGATGGATTCCGGCAAGGTGAGCCACGACTACGTATTTTATATTTAACATGGTCAGGATGAGAAAGAGATGGATGATCACAAGCTGAAAGTTTTCTGCACTGTTGCCGAGACCAAGAGCTTCTCAAAGACCTCGGAGATAATACACCTGACCCAGCCTGCCGTGAGCCTCCAGATACAGGCCCTGGAAGAGCTCTACGAGACCAAGCTCTTCGACCGCTCCGGCGGAGCGGTTACCCTGACCCCGGCTGGAGAGCTGCTCTATAAGTACGCGAAGGACATCCTGGGGCTGTACGCCTCCGCCAGGAGGGACATAAACGCCATGATAGGTCTTGTGAAGGGGAACCTCTCCATCGGCGCCTCGACGACCGTCGGTAACTACCTCCTGCCCTCCGTGATAGTGAGCTTCCGGAAGAACCACCCGCGCATCTGGACAAACCTCGTCGTCGGCAACACGAAGATAATAGTGGAGAAGCTTCTCGCCGGCGAAATAGACCTGGGAATTGTCGAAGGAGACGTGGCGAAACACAACCTCGTTGTAGAAAAGCTCATCCCGGACGAGATGGTAATAATAATGAGCCCGGACCACGACTGGGCGGGCAGGAAGAACATATCCGTCTCCGAGCTTTCAAAAGAACCCATGATAATGCGCGAAAAGGGCTCCGGGACGAGGCAGATGGTGGAGAAGTTCCTGGAGGAAAACCAGGTCTCGCCGGACAGCCTCAAGGTGTCGCTCGTGCTCGGCTCGACAGAGGCTATAAAAACCGCAGTCGAGGACGGGCTTGGAATCTCCGTGATGTCCGGCTGGGCGGCCAGGAAAGAGCTGCGCGCGGGGCTTCTCGTAGCCAATACCTTCAAGGATGCCCGGTTCGTCCGCTATTTCAGCCTCATCCAGAGGAAAAAAGGGTTTACTTCCCACACGCTGGGAGAATTCCTCGAGTTCCTGCGGATTTACCAGTATGGAGACCCGCTCGGCGGCTCTTGAGTCGTCCCATTCCTCACAATCATATTGATTCGGCTGAAAGTTCAGGTATAATAACTCTCCATGAGACTAACAGGGCAACAGATCCGTTCGGTTTCGGAAGTCGTCGTGAAAGAGGCCGTCCGGAGGAAGGTTATCAGGCTCATTGTCCCGGAGGAAGAAGCGTTCGCCATGGTCGAAAAGGCGATAACCGAAG
>JAKAHE010000060.1 GCA_021815285.1 Nitrospirota bacterium | reverse complement strand
GAGGTTAAGGAGGCTCTTTTCCCTGTCCTGCCCGACATAGAACTTTACGGTTATAACGGCCATACCGTTCATGGAGATGGAATAGACGTTCTCGACGCCCTTTATCTCGCGCATTATCCGCTCGAGCGGCCTTGCGACAAGCTCTTCCACTTCCTTCGCGCTTCCGCCTGGATACATCACGTATATGTTGGCCGCCGGGACGACAATCTGCGGGTTCTCCTCGCGCGGCGTATTGAAGAGCGCGAAAATCCCGAATGCCGCCGCCGCAACCATCAGGAGAACGGTAAGCTGCGAGTTTATGAAATACTCGGTTATCCTTCCCGCCAGGTTCAACTTCAAAGAAAAACCCTCCGAACGCTGCCAATAAACCATAATCTTGTCATTGCGAGCTTCAGCGAAGCAATCTCAGATTTTAAATTCCGGGATTGCCGCGTCGCCTATGGCTCCTCGCAATGACAAGCTTAACGCTACCTTATCTTCATGCCTTCCTTCAAAATATCCGGATTCCCGACCGCGACCCTCTCGCCGCCGGAGAGGCCGGCCAGAATCTCCCTCTCTTTGTCCGCCTCAGCCCCAAGCCTGACGGCGCGGAAGCTCAAGGTATTCTCAGGCGTAACCACCCAGACGCCCTTCATGCCTTCCTTGTCAACGATGGCGGCATCCGGCGCGAGGACGACGCGCGCCTTCCCGGACGGAAGCCACGCCCGCCCGAACATGCCGGGCCTCAGGTCCCGGGTCTTTGGCAGGTTTATCTTTACCGTGAACGAGCGGGTCGAGGGGTCTGCCGCCGGGACAATCTCCGAGACGACGCCTTCTATCTTCCTGCCCTTCAGGGCGTCCACCGTAACCTTCACGGCCTGGCCCTTGCGAATACCGGCGATGTCTTTCTCACTGACATTGCACGCAAGCCTAAGCGCATTGTCGTCCACAATCGTAAGAAGCGGCCTGCCGGGCGATGCCATCTCGCCCACGTTCGCCATCTTCGCCGTAACGGCCCCGTTAATCGGCGAGCGTATGACGGCGTATCCGAGCATCACGTCCGCCTCTTTTATGGCGGCGTCGGCCTGCGCAATCTTCGCCTGCGCCTGCTTCTTTTTCGCCGCCGCCTGAGCCGCACCGGCCTTTGCCATCCGGAGCTGCGTGGACATATCGTCGAGCTCTTTTTTTGTTACGGCCTGCTCTTTGTAGAGGTTCTGAAAACGCCCGTAGTTTATCTTCGCGTTCGCAAGCGCGGCGTTTGCCCCGGCAATCGCGGCGTCTGTCTCCTTGAGGGCCGCCTGGCCCTCGGCCCTGGAGTCGACGGCCTGCTGCCTCCTGGCCGCGATGTCGGCGGCGTCGATGGTTACGAGGGTCTCTCCCTTCCGGACGACGCTTCCCTCGCTTACGTTAATCGCCGTTATGGCGCCCATCAGCTTTGCAGAGAGTGTCGCCTCTTTTTTCGCCTCCACCGTCCCCACCGTCTGGAGCGTGTTCGTTATATCCCTTGCCGAAACGAGCGCAGTCGGGACCTGCACAGGCGCGCTTTGCGCTTCGGGCGTTTTCTGCGGCCCTTTTGCACAGCCGAAGAGCACGGTAAATATCAACGTATAAAACAGGAGTCGTCTCATTTGAAAGCACCTCGATAATCTCTTTTTGCGCGCCAACGAAACCGCCGGATAAAACCATGTCCTTACATCTGAAAAAGGATATTCGGAACGAACGTAATTCTGGATGAGCCGGCAGCTCTCAATATTTCTCCCCTATAGCCAGCCTGAGAGCGGCCTCCGCGACGTTATAGTCGTAGAGCGCGGCGGCGTAGTTCGTGCGAGCGCGGGTAAGCGCGGTGTCCGCGTCGATCACGTCGAGCGATTTCGCCATACCCGCCCCGAAGCGCTCCGTTATTATCCTGAGGCTCTCACGGCCTTCCTTCACGGCGGCGGATTCAACGTCCATCCTTTTTTTGGCCTCCTGAAGGTCGTTGTAGGCCTTTCGCACCTCGAAGAGCGCGCCCTCTTTCATCTGGTCGTACATGTACGATGCGGCGTTTCTGTTTGCCCTCGCCTCGCGCACTTTGTTTGTCGTAAGGAAGCCGTCGAAGACGTTCCACGTCAGCCTGCCCATGAGGGTATAGGAGTCCCCGCCGTGTCCGAAGAAATCGCGGCTGTCCCGGTCGTACTGGCCTATCAGGTTTATGTCCGGCAGGTAGTCCGTCTGTGCCATGCGCACGCCTTCTCCCGTGTTCTCCACATTATACTTCATCCCCTTCAGGTCCGGCCTGTCTTTCAGGGCCTCGCCCTGGAGGCTCTCCAGACTGCCGGGGAAAGGGGCGTATGCGAGGCTGTCGGCAATCGTAACGGGTGTGTCCTGCGGACGCCCGAGTATCATGTTCAGCGCGGCCTTTGCCGTTGCCTCCCGGTTTTCGGCCTTGATGAGCATCTCTTCCACGTCCGCAAGGTGCACCTTGGCAAGCAGCACCTCCGACCGGAGGAGCATCCCCTGGCCGTATAGGTCCTGCGCGAGATTTACGTGTTTCTCTGTTGACTTCTCCGCCTGCTTCGCCGTCTTTATATACTCTCCCGCGAGGGCGACTCCCCAGTACGCCTGCACCGTCTCGTAGGCCGTCTCCATGCGCGCGCGCTCGTGCGTCATCTTCGCGGACTCAAGCGCGAGCTTCGCGCGCCTGTAGCCTATGAGTTCCTTCCCGCCGTTGAATAGCGGCTGGATTACCTGCACCCTGAAATTGAAGTCGTTTATGGGCGAGGGGCTGTTAAGCTTGTCGATTGCGAAGTCCGAGGCCTGGAAGTTTCCCTGGTTCAGCTTCGAGCCGAAGACCGTAACGGGGTTGTCCGAGCGCACGAAGGTCTCCGAGACGTTCGCCTTCGGCAGGAATGCCGAGGCCGCCTCGCCCACCCCGGCCTCGGAGGCCTTAAGCTTCTCGCCCTCGGAGAGGAGCGGACGGTTGTGCACAAGCGCGGTCTTTACGGCCTCTTCGAGCGTAAGGGGCGGCGGGCCTTCGGCCAGAGAAACCGCTGGAACGGAGATTATTATAAAAAGCGCGATAAAAGCTATGGTTTTCATGGCATCATGCCCTTAACATCCTGCAGAAGTTCAGCCACAACCTCTCGCCCTCGTCCGCGAGAGAAAACGAAAGGCCGCTCAGAGACCACCTCATCGCGGCAAACTGTATCATGCCGAGATATGTCCTGGCGGTCTCCTGTATGTTTATTTCCGGCCTTATGCTCCCGTCCTTCCTGCCCTCGGCAAGGACGTTTTCTATCGTCGAGAGGTAGCCGCCCATACACATTACGAGCTTGTCCCTTAAGGCGGGGTATTTCACGTGCATCTCCTCGGAGAAAAGGAGCCTCGGTATCCCGCTTCTCTCCTCCACCTGCGCCACGTGGCTGGCCATTATCTTTTTTAGCTTTTCCTTTGGTGAGATCTCCTGCCTTGCCAGCTCGAACGCCCTGCCGGTTATGACAAGGGCGATTTCGTCTATCACTGCCGAAAGTATAGCCTCTTTGTCCTGAAAATGCCTGTAGAGCGCAGGCTCGGACATGCCAAGCCTCTCGGCCAGCTTGGCGATGGTCAGCCCGCCCACCCCGAGCTCACCGATGACGGCTATGGCGGTATTTATTATCTCCGCCTGCCTTATTTTGGTGCTTTTCCTCTCCATGCGGCTACACCCCTTGTTAGTATTTACTAACATAATATTGCCGGCCTGTCAAGTTTTTTGTTAGTATTTATTAACAAAGATAACCCTGGATTCCAGACAGAACCATTCGGGAATGACGGATATTGTTCCATTCCGTGCCGCCCGATCGGTGAAGTTCGCTCTCAGGAGACTTTACTATCAACTGCGATAACTCATTGGCTATCCTTGATTATTTGGGGAAAATCCGTAATTTTCAGCCGGTATCGAAAATATGGCCAAAAATGCCACAAAACAGGCCGTTTCATGCAGAAAACCGGGCGCGGGGAACGAGGCGTTTCCAATATGTCTTATCCGGCATTTTCTTTTATATTACAATCAGTTGCGCAACAAAAGCTTGTCATTCCGAGCTTTGCTTAGAATCCGCCTTTTGCGCTCGTAACACATTGAAAACAAAGGAATCAATTTTTCGTTTTCGCTGCCCGGCATGATTAATAAACTATAATTTATATGATTGCGCAGGACTTAAATTTCCGTTGATTATTTTGCAAAAATAGTATATGTAAGTCGGTATGAACATTCATAAAAAACTCATAGCGCCAATTATCGCCGTCATGCTTGTCCCATCCCTTGCCTTGGCGGACTTTTCGGGCAGGTGCATAAAAGTCAAGGACGGCGACACCATCGCCGTGCTCTATAAAAAAGACATCCAAGTCAATATCCGCTTAAACGGAATAGACGCGCCGGAGCTGAAACAGCCTTACGGCATGGATGCTAAAAGATATGCAAAATCACTGGTTTATGACAAAGTCGTGACCGTGCGCGATACCGGGATGGACAAGTACGGACGCACTATGGCATGGATTACCCTCCCGGACAGGCGGGACTTCTCTGAGGAAATGCTGAAGGCCGGATATGCCTGGCATTATTCGCAATACGACCATTCCCAAAAGCTTGCAGACCTTGAACAGGCGGCGCGGGATGCGCAGATAGGCCTCTGGGCGGACTTTAATCCCGTCCCGCCATGGGATTTCCGTCACGAGGAAGAGGCCATAAAAGACATAAAACTCCATTACCGCTACCGAAGGCCCAGCGCGGCCAGGAGTAAATCCCGTGAAAATGCCGGGGCTTTCAGCGATCAAATCGGGCCGAAATAGCTTGACAGAACGGGGACTCCTGTGGTAAAAATGCACTCTCAAGCCGATTTTCCCCGGTAGCTCAGTCGGTAGAGCAGGTGGCTGTTAACCACCCTGTCGCTGGTTCGAGTCCGGCCCGGGGAGCCAAGAAAAACAAGAGGTTAGGCAAATCAGCCTGACCTCTTTTTTGTTTCGGGGCGCCATCCCCTGGAATGTCTTAACGAATGCGTCGTCCATCCTGCGCCTTTGTCGTCTGCGCTGATTGCGAGAACTTATAAGAATTTTCGCAGACTCCCCGATGAATTTGCCATCCTTCCGATCCCTTGGCCGTGGCTGCCGCCAAGTTCTGAATGACCGATTTGGAGCAGTTTTATTACTCGCGCGATCATCATGTTTTTTATAGGGTAACCATTATTGGCATATTTAGTGCATATTTATTAATAATAATGCAAGCAGGTATCATTAAGTGTATAATAGTGCGATTAATAACTCATTATTTAAACTTTTTTATCAGGAGCGCAACTTGAAAGCCCGGTCAACCGATAATTTGTACGAGAAAAAACTGAACCAGCTTTTTATTCTTAACTGGTTTTCCAACCGCGCAAGGGTTTCAAACGACCTGCAGGAGGCGGCTAACATATCGGTCTGGGCGGTTGCGGAGGCCATAGGCTTCGACAGGGTATGCCTGTGGCTTATAGACGACAGCGACGGCGCCCGCCGTCTTACCGCATGTCACAGCACCGCAGGCGAAGAACTATCGGCTCCGCTGGAGGTGGCCGGGCTGGAGGCCGTCAAGCTCGACAAGAGCGAGGCCTTTACTACATCGAAACGCCCCTGTGGAATAATAAAAGGGGACTCCGGCGGCGACTCGGAAATAGCCGTCGCTCCACTGGTAACATATAATCCTGAAAACCGCCAGCTGGTATGCTGGGAATATTTCGGGTGCAACGACGAGAATTGCCCGTCAAGGAACAGCCCCCTTCTGTCCTGCTGGGTTATAGAGAACAGCTGCAGGATGCTGCGCGGAAGCGACAGCATGCTTACCCGTATGGATATATGCGGCAACTGCCCGGTATACAAGACAAATACGATGGGAAGGAACTTCGGCCTCATATGCGCCGACAACCATGTTAGCCAAAAACCCATAACCCAGGACGATCTGAACGCCCTGAACCTGTTCGCCAACTCCGCCGCGAGCCTTATGAGCAACATAAAAAACATGGAGAAAATAAAGAAGAACGAGAACCTGCTCGACAGCATCATCTTCAATATGGCAGCAGGGCTTCTTGTTACAGACCTGGCCGGCAAGGTACGGATGATAAACAACTCCGGGGCCGAGATACTGGGTTGCGACCGCGAGGCGATAATCGGGAAGAATATAACGCTCGTTTATCCTGAGGCGGCCGGCATGCTGGTGGTGAAGCCGAGGATAATAGGCGACGAGGTTGAAATCCTTACGCCGAAAGGAGCCGTGCCGGTAGGTTTTAACAACAACCATCTCGTCTCCAGGGACGGAAATCCTGAGGGTTTTATTGTGGTGTTCAGAGACTTGAGCGAAATAAAGAAGCTCCAGGATGACCTCCGCGAAAAGGAGCGGTTTGCGGCAGTCGGGAAGGTCGCAGCCGGCGTCGCGCACGAGATAAGGAACCCGCTGTTCGGGATTACCTCGGTAGCCCAGATAATAGCGAGGGAAACGAGTGACGATAACCCGATAAGGCCGCTTGTGCAGGCCATGCTCTCCGAGACAACCAGGCTTAACCGGCTTGTGGAGGATATGCTTCTGTATAACCGGACAGTAAAACTGCACAGGCAACCCGTCGATATATGTTCGCTTATAGAGAACGTCCTGGAATTTCATTTCGCGGCCATATGGGAAAAGGGTATCGATGTCGCAAGCGAGTGTCCCGGCCTGGAAATGGCAATGCTCGACCTTAATCAGATAAGACAGGTCTTCCTGAATCTCCTGGTAAACGCAATAGACGCCTCGCGCCCAGGCGGGAAGATAAATATTTCGGCAAGAATCTCGGATAGCACAATCAAAATAACAATATCAGACCGGGGCGCGGGCATACCGGAGGCCGACCTGCCGAAGGTATTCGACCTGTTCTTTACCACCAAGGAAAAAGGAACCGGCATCGGACTCGCCATCTGCCGCAAGATAATCGAAGACCACGGCGGAACCATTGCGGTAAAAAGCATCCTGGGGCGAGGCACGAGCGTCAGCATAAACTTACCCCATATCCCGGTAACATCAGAAAGGCCTTAAATGCCGCATTCGGTATTGATAATCGACGATGAAGAGACTATACGCAAGTCACTTGGCTACCTGTTCGCCGCAAAAGGATTTTCCGTGTCCGCCGCCGCAACCATAGCGGAGGGGCTTAAGCTGGCATGGGCTGCCAGGCCGGAGCTGGTCATTCTGGACAACAGGCTTCCGGACGGGACCGGGCTTCAGGCGCTCGAAATGATAAAGGCCGAGCAGCCCGATATCATGGTCATAATGCTCACGGGCTACGCCAATCTGCCCGACGCCGTGCAGGCCATGCGGAAAGGCGCCTATGATTACCTGACCAAGCCGGTGGACATCGACGCCCTGGAGATAGCGGCGGAGCGGGCGCTGGAAACGCAGGGGCTAAAGAAGGAAAACCTGGTCCTGAAAATGAGGCATGGCGGTTCGCATACGGGCGTTATAGGAAATTCCAGGGAAATCCATAAGATACTGCTCATAATGGGACTGCTCGCGGAAAATCCGGATACCACGGTAATGATCACCGGCGAATCCGGCACCGGCAAGGAGCTTGCGGCAAGGACCATTCACAGTCTGAGCGCCAGGAAGGACAGGCCTTTCCTGGACATCAACTGCGCATCGCTCTCGGAGCATCTCCTTGAATCGGAGCTTTTCGGGCACGAAAGAGGCGCTTATACCGACGCGAAGGAAATGAAAAAGGGCCTCCTGGAAGTGGCCGACGGCGGGACGGTATTCCTGGACGAGATAGCCGAACTGTCCATAAATCTCCAGCCGAAGCTTCTCCGGGTAATAGAGACCAAGACCTTCCGGAGAGTGGGCGGGACGAGGGATATAAAGGTGGACGTCCGGATAATGGCCGCAACCAACAAAGACCTGTCCAACCCGGAAAACCGGAAAAACTTCAGGGAGGATCTCTACTACAGGCTATGCGTCATGCCTGTGCATATGCCGCCGCTCAGGGCAAGGGAGAACGACGTTCTTGACCTGGCGAGGTATTTTCTCTCGCAAAGCGCGGCGATTAAAAAGAATATAACCGAAATCTCGGAAGATTGCGAAGGCTACCTGCTCGCCTACTCGTGGCCGGGCAACATAAGAGAGCTGAGGAACGTTATTGAGCGCGCCGTTATACTGTCGCAAGGCCCGGCCATAACTCCCGAACATCTGCCGCACGAGCTGCTCGAAAAGAAGGAGCATGCGGTGCGGGAGGAGCGCGCAGATTATCC
The DNA here is from genome assembly GCA_021815285.1 of Nitrospirota bacterium. Lineage (GTDB taxonomy): Bacteria > Nitrospirota > JACRHJ01 > JACRHJ01 > JACRHJ01 > JAKAHE01. The sequence continues at coordinate 2,628 of JAKAHE010000060.1, read as the reverse complement.
GTCGGCCCCGTGTTCGCTCGACAGGCTGGAAAAAGAACATATAAAAAAGACAATGGATTTCTCTCGCGGAAACCAGAGCCTTGCCGCCCGACTCCTGGGCATAAGCCGCTCTACGTTGATAAACAAGCTGAAAAAGTATAACCTCCTGTAGCAAAACAGTACAGCCTGTATTGTATAATTTTCGCACACCCTAAAATTCCAATAACAAAACTTGCACTAACACTCTGATTTTATTGCGCTATTTCAGATGGCATCCTTGTTGCTATATCAATAAGGGTAGTGATTTTAAAATAAAGGAGCGCATGATGATGAAAAGGATTCTTATCGTCGATGATGAGCCTACTATCCTGCTCAGCTTGTCATACTGCCTCAAGACTGACGGAGTCGAGGTTATAACCAGTTCAAGGATAGAGGCCGCCGAGGAAGCGCTGGCCAGATATCCGTTTGACCTGGTGATAGCGGATATCCGCATGAGCGGCATGTATGGCATCGAGGGCCTTGAGTTATTGCGATACGTTAAGGAATTGAACCCGGTGACGGCGGTAATAATCATGACCGCTTACGGTTCTCCGGAGATAAAAGAGGAAGCGTTCAAGCGTGGGTCTTATTATTACTATGAAAAACCGGTGGACATTGACCACCTGCTGATGATGGTGAACCGGCTTGGGATTCCGGTGCCGGGTCCGGCTTCTACGGCATAGGGGGGGGGTAAGATGCTCAAGAAAATCCTTATAGTGGACGACTCAAGCCTGCTGCACCAGATGTACAAACTGGTATTCATGCGCTACAAGGACTGCCGGCTTATCTCGGCCATGAACGGACTGGAGGCCCTGGACAAGCTTTCCCAGGAAGAAGGCATAGAGCTTATCCTTCTGGATATAAACATGCCGGTAATGAACGGCCTTCAGTTCCTTGAAGCTTTAAGCAAAGAGACGGACTTCAAGGCCCCGCCCATAATCATCGTGAGCACCGAGGGCAAGGAGGAAGACACTCTTAGGGGGCTGTCTCTCGGCGCAAAGGGATATGTCAAGAAGCCTTTTCAGCCTGCGGAACTGCACAACCTGATAGAGAGAATATTCTCGGAAATACAAACGGTGGCAGTATAGGAGAGAGATGGAAGATTTAGATACCTCCGGCCTTATAAACGAATTTTTCGAGGACGCCAGCGGGCATATAGACAAGCTCGACTCCTCGCTTATGGAGATGGAGAAATATCTGGGCCAGGGCGGTCTGGATATCGAGCTGATATCCGATCTCCTGGGGTCATTGCATACCCTTAAAGGCAATTCCGGGATGATGGGGTTTGAGTCCCTCCAGCAGTATGTGCATCATATCGAAGGGATTTTCAAAAAACTGCTCGAAGACGGCTCCGGCCTGACCGGCGAAAAACTCCAGAAGCTGTTTGACGCTGTCGCTGTCATGAGAGAAACGCTCGAACGGTTAAGAGAAAATCCCAAAGCGGAAATAGACCTCTCCGGACAGATAAAGGCCCTCGGCGAAACCGCGGCAGGCGAGTCCGGCTCCCAGGCGCCGATACCCAGGTCCAGGAGCGACAGTTTCAGATATATTGCGGAAAAATCCAACATACTCAAGGTCGATTTCGAGCGCCTGGACCATCTTCTAAATTTAGTGGGAGAACTGATAATCCACAGGACCAGGCTGGCAATGACAAGCAGGATTTTTAACGAGCTTAAGCTGGACAAGGCGGTGGCCTATGACCTCTCGGAAGTGACGGCGGAGATATTCAAATCGACCTCGCAGCTTCAGGAGGCCATAATGAAGGTGCGGATGCTGCCGATACGGCAGGTGTTCCAGCGCTTCCCTCGTATGGTAAGGGATCTCTCGCGTGAAAGGGGCAAAGAGATAAATCTGGTTTTCCAGGGAGGCGAAACCGAACTGGACAAGACGGTTATCGACGAAATTGGAGAGCCGCTGATACACCTCATAAGAAACGCGGTGGATCACGGCATAGAAGGGCCGGAGGAAAGACTTCGGAATAAGAAATCGAGTGTCGGAGAGATAACGCTCTCAGCCGCCCAGGAGGGAAACCATATAATTATCACGGTATCGGACGACGGGGCCGGCATAGACATAAACGCCGTCAGGGCCAGGGCGGCCAGGATTTATCCGGCCGAATTTGTATCGGGCTTAAGCGACCAGGACGCGATGGAGCTTGTTTTCGAGGCCGGATTTTCGACCGCAAAAAAAGTCACGTCGGTATCCGGCAGAGGCGTAGGGCTCGATGTGGTGAAGAAGGGCGTAACGAAACTCGGCGGCAGTATCGATGTTAAAAACAGGCCCGGATCAGGCACGGCATTCACGATAAAACTGCCACTCACGCTGGCGATAATATCCGCGCTTATGGTGAAATCAGGCCGCACGCTTTACGCGCTTCCGCTTTCTTCCGTGGTCGAGAGCGTAAAGCTCAATTCCGGCGACATAAAGACCATAAGCGGAGACGAGGTAATCTATCTCAGGGACAGGGTTCTTCCGCTTGTCAGGCTCGACAGGCTTTTCGGGTCTAATGATACGGGGGAAGCCGGGTGGATTGGCGGGCCGGGCCGCGAGAATGCCGCGACATCCAGGCGCGCCTACGCGGTTGTTGTCGGGAGAGACGACAAGATGGCG
>JAKAHE010000059.1 GCA_021815285.1 Nitrospirota bacterium | reverse complement strand
ACCCTGGAAGAAGACGCAAAGGTAAGGCGCGAACTCAAACAGGCGATAGCCAAGTCCCTCAAAGGCGAGGAGGAACTGGAAGAGACCGTCAGGAAAAAGGTGCTCTCCTACTCGCGTAAGATACAGGAGGGAAGCCCGGAATGGGACATACTCTTCCGGAAGCATTACGCAGAGGAACTGAAGAAGAGGGGCAGATAGCGCGGCTGACGATTGCCGGCAGACCAATCCTGTCACCCCCGTGAAAACGGGGGCCCGGTGACTTTCAAAAGTCGCTGGATTCCCGCTTTCGCGTGAATGACGAGCCTTCCCTCGGGGGTGTTTACGCTTGCCAACTCTATCCGATTCCGGCGGTTTCTTACGCAAAAACTACCTGGCGGTCCTTGTGTTCCTGGCATATGCCGGGTCCGCCGTAATCCCTTTTACGGGTCTTGGGTGGGACTCGCCGCTCCTCGTCTTATGGTCCGCCTTCCTTCTCGCGCTGCTCTCCGTAAGCTTTGTAAAACTCCTCGGCCCCTCCGTCCCTCAGACCATCACAGACCTCTGCTTCGTAATCTCGCTCGTATTGACGCTCGATTTATTTTCAGTCCTGCTTGGCCCGGAAAACCACTGGCTCCAGCCGATGAACTATGTCCTGATAGCCCTCTGCGCGGTCTATTACTCGCTTGGCTTTAATTTCCTGGTCTCCGCTTTCATATTCATCCTTCAGGTTCTGAACGCGCTCTCCGCAGGGGCCGCGCCCAAGCCGCTCGCCGGGCTTGCGGTCTTCGGCGCATACCTCCTGGGGACGGCGATTATCCTCGGCAGGCTTTTCCAGGCCGAGCAGAAGAAGAAAGAAAAGGCCATGCTCGCCGTGCGCAGGCTGCACGAGGGCGCGGCCGGCATGACCGACGGCGCCGACAAGCAGCTTTCGTCCATATCGCCGCAGGGACGGCTGTCAAATCTCGTGGAGGGCGCGGCGGAACTGGACATGGTGCTCGAAGAGCTGCTGACCACCATAAAGGCGTCCATCTCCTGCGACAATGCTCTTATCTTCATGCCCACGGAGGACGCCGAAAAACTTTACCTCCGCCTTTACATCGGGGATGCCGCCCTGTCCGACACCCCTGAAATAGCCGTCGGCCAGGGGCTTGTCGGCTGGGTGGCAAGGGAGAAGAAGGCCGTGCTGGTAAAAGAGGGCGCGCACGGCCTCGGATACTTAAACGACGAGCGGGATACCGGCGCCTTTTTGTCAGTGCCGATAATAAACGACGGATTCCTTGAGGGCATCATCGCGCTTGACAGCGCCGCCGGGACGTTCACGGAAAAAGACAAGGAAAGCCTTGGGGGGTTTGCGTCGCTTGCCCTTCACGTTCTGAAAAACGCGCGGGCATACCGGCGGGTGGACATGTCGGCAAAGGAGTCCGAGGCCCTGCACCGGATAAGCGCAGAATTGTCCTCGAGCCTCGACCTGAAAACCATCCTGGAGAAGCTTGCGACCCTTTCGCGGGAGATAATAGCCTACGATTACCTGACAATCTCGCTTGTCGAGGGTACGGATTTTGCCGTCTTCAGGACGCTCAAGGGCTACGACGGGCTTAAGCTCCCGGATGGGCCTGTGCCTCTTGCCAAGAGCCTGCTGGGGTGGATAGTCGAGACCAGGCAGGAGCTTTTTTTTAACGACATTGACCAGAAAACCCAGAAGCTCCCGGTGTTCCCGAACGGCCTGCTCAAGACGGACTTCCGCTCGTTTCTCGGCATACCGTTCTTAAGCCACGACTCCTGCCTTGGCGTATTCACGATAGCCATGCGCGCGCCCGGCGCGATAACGCAATACCAGCACAACACGCTCTCAGTCATCGCAAACCAGGTGGCCGTCAATATCGCCAACGCGAACCTTCACCACGCGATGGAAACGATGGCGACGACCGACGGGCTTACGGGGCTTACTAACCACAGGACTTTCCAGGACAAGGCCGACAGGGAGTTCGACAGGGCCATGAGATACCCGGAGCCTATGGCGATACTCCTCTTCGACATAGACCACTTCAAAAAAATAAACGACACCTACGGTCATCCGGTCGGAGACGCGGTGCTGAGAAAAATCGCGGCGCTCCTTAAGGACACGGTGCGTGCAGTGGACATTGCGGCCAGATACGGCGGCGAGGAATTCATTACCCTGCTCATCAACACGGACATAAAGGGCGCGGCGCTGATGGCCGAGAGGATACGCTCAAGCATCGAGAAGAGCAGGTTCGTCCTGGACGGACAGAGGGTTCCCATAACAGTGAGCGTAGGCTACGCCGTATTCCCGGAAGACGCCAAGGAAAAGAGCGGACTTATAGAGAAGGCCGACCAGGCCCTCTATGCCGCAAAGAACGGCGGCAGGAACCAGTGCCGCGCATACCGCGAGCTGGCCGCGACTGTTTCACGTTAATAAGAGACCGCCTGGCTTTTTTCCGCTTACTTTCTTTTCACCCAAAAAGAAAGTAAGTTTGACGCCCGCCCTGCAATCGTATAACATAATAAAATGAAAGTCTCAGGATCGCTTAACAAATTCTTCAACCCCGCTTCCGTGGCCGTAATAGGCGCTTCGAGGGACGCAGCCAAGGTCGGCCACAGCATACTCAGCAATCTCAGGTCCAACGGTTACGCGGGCGCTCTCTATCCCGTCAACCCCAACGCAAAAAGAATACTGGGGCTTAAAACCCGCCCTGACATGCTTAGCATCCAGGAGGCGGTTGACCTCGCCGTAATAGCAGTGCCCGCGAGATTCGTCCTGGACTCCGTCCGGCAGTGCGCCCGTAAAGGCGTTCGGGCCGCCATAATCATCACCGCCGGATTCAAGGAGACGGGCGAGGCGGGATACATGCTTGAGCGAGAGATTATCGAAACCGCAGCAGCCGGAGGCGTCCGCATCCTTGGGCCAAACTGCCTGGGATTAATAAACACGGCCAACGGCCTCAACGCCTCCTTCGCGCCGCTCATGCCGAGGCAAGGGAGCATAGCTTTTTTTTCGCAGTCCGGCGCGCTCTGCACGGCGATACTCGACTGGTCCTTGGTGCGCGGCGTCGGTTTTTCCAAGTTTGTCTCGCTCGGCAACAAGTCGGACATAAGCGAGATCGACCTGTTGGGATACCTCGCCGACGACCCGCAGACGCGCGTCATCCTTGGATATATCGAGGGCATAACAAATGGCCGCGAGTTCATGGACAAAGCGTCCGAGGTGGTTCAGAAGAAGCCTGTCGTGGTAATGAAGGGCGGCGGAACCTCCGCCGGGGCAAGGGCAGCGTCTTCACATACCGGGTCGCTCGCAGGCTCGGAGAAGGCGTTCGACGCGGCCTTCAGGCAGTCAGGGGTATTAAGGGCGCATACGATAGAAGACCTGTTCAATTTCGCGCTGGCATTCGCCGACAATCCCATACCCGAAGGGCCGGGGCTATGTATCGTAACCAATGCGGGCGGCCCCGGAATAATCGCGGCGGACGCGTGCGAGCGTTCGACGGCGAGGATGGCGGAGCTTTCGCCCGGCACGATTTCTTCGCTCCGCAAAAACCTCCCGCCGACGGCGGGATTCTATAACCCGGTGGATGTCGTAGGCGACGCGCGGGCGGAGAGGTATGAGGCGGCCATGACGGCCGTGATAAACGACCCTGGCGTTGACGGCGCTCTCGTCATACTCACGCCCCAGGCCATGACGGAAGTGGAAGGGACCGCAGAGGCGATACTTAAGCTAAAGGGCAAGAAAAAAAAGCCCGTACTCGCATGTTTCATGGGCGGCAACAGCATTAAAAAAGGCGCCGAAATACTCCGGGCCGGCGGGATACCGACATATCCCTACCCCGAAGACGGCGTGCGGGCTTTCGACGCTTTGCTGCGATACCGCCGGGCGAAAGAGAGGCCGGAGCCCGGCTTCAGACATTTTGATGCAGACCAGGAAAGAGCGCGCAGGGTAATATCATCGGCGCGGGAGACTGACAGGCACGAGCTTGGCGAGAAGGACGCAAGCGAGATAATCTCTGCCTACGGTTTCCGCACGCCGAAAAGCGCCCTGGCCAGGACTTCTGGCGAGGCGGTGAAGGCGGCTATAAAAATAGGGTTCCCTGTAGTGCTGAAAATCTCCTCCCCGGATATACTCCACAAGACTGACATCGGCGGGGTGCGGGCAAATCTCCGCACGCCGCGCGACGTGGAGACGGCCTTCCTTGAGATAACCTCAAATGCCCAGAGGCTGATGCCTTCGGCGATGGTATGGGGCTGCCTGGCGCAGGAGATGGTAACCGGCGGGAAGGAAGTAATCCTTGGAATGACATTTGACCACAGCTTCGGGCCGATGATAATGTTCGGCATGGGCGGGATATATGTCGAGGCGCTTGGGGACGTGTCCTTCCGGATTGCGCCCGTCGGCGTATTCGAGGCCGGCTCGATGATGGAGGATATACGCTCCTTCGCGCTCCTCAAGGGCCTTCGCGGCGAGAGATCTTCGGACATCAGCGCCGCGAGGGAGTGCATCATGAGGCTTTCCCAACTCGTGACGGACTTTCCTGAGATTGTGGAGATGGACATAAACCCCCTCCTGGTTCTGCCGGAGGGCGAAGGCGCGGTCGCCATCGACGCGAGGATTGTGCTTGATTACTTTTCTTTCGAGAAAGAAAAGTAATCAAAAGAAAGCCTGGCTAAGTTAAACAGAAGCCGGCGAACTGGAGGAATAAAAAATGGTCCCGCTATACGTAGGTTCCACGGCAGGCTATTCCGGCAAGAGCCTCGTCTCCCTGGGCCTTGCGCTCAAGATGCAGGAAGACGGGCTTCGTGTGGCGTACATGAAACCTTACGGGAGAGTGCCGACAGTCGAGGGCGGCATCCTCACGGACGGGGATGTTCTTTTCATGAAAAAAAGGCTGGGTCTGGCCGGGCCTGTGGAGAGGCTATGCCCGGTCGTATACTCGAAAGACCTCCTGGCGGAAGCCCTCCACGGACGCGGCAAGGACCTCATTAAAAAATTCATGGGGGCCTATAAAATAATCTCCTCCGATGCGGACGTCGTAATCCTTGGCGGGGCCAGGAACATCTTCGACGGCAAATCCCTCGGCATATCAGGCGCAAGGATAATAAAGGAGACGGGCGCGAAGGCGCTGATAGTCGACCCTTTTAACGGCGAGACATGCGTAGACTGCCTGCTTTCCGTTAGGGATTTCCTCGGTAAAAACCTCATCGGAGCCGTCATAAACCGCGTCCCGCCTGAGGGCATGGAATACTTGAAAGAGTCCGCCGGGCCGTTTTTAAAGAGAAAAGGCATCCCCCTCATCGGTATGATCCCGGCAGACCCCGTATTGAATTCAATGACCGTCCGGCAGGTGAACGAGTCGATAGGCGGTACGGTGCTATGCTGCGAGGAGAATCTGGACGAACTCGTAGAGAACCTCTCCATAGGCGCGATGGATGTGGAGAGCGCGCTTAAATATTTCAGGCGCACGCACAACAAGGCCGTAATAACCGGCGGGCACCGCTCCGACATCCAGCTTGCTGCGCTGGAAACCTCCACAAAATGCCTGATCCTGACAGGAGACCTCCTGCCGAACGCACTCATCATAGCAAAAGCACAGCTCGCCGGAGTGCCGGTGATAACCGTCAAGGGCGACACGCTGTCCACCGTCGAGCGGCTGGAGTCCACGCTCGGCAAGGTGCGCATCCGCGAGGAGAGGAAGGTGTCACGCGCAATGGAACTTATGCGCGCGCACTTCGATTTCCAAGCTCTATACAAGGCGGCGGGAATAAGAAAGGCTGGGAATTAATGGAAAGAACTTACAATATCGAGTCGGGCGAAGAGAAGGCATGGCGGGAGCTTGGGGAGGCCGACCCGCGCGAGGTCGAAGTAAATAGCGGCGCAGAGTATATCGAATCGGAAAATGCCTACAGGCTTGAGATACTTGGCGGGGTGTATAATGTGTCCGCCCGCGAAAGAAAGATAACCTGCATATCCGAACCGGGCAGGAAACCCGAGTATTTCATAAACCTCACGGCTCCGATTTATCTCGTGCAGGCAAAACCTATCCATCCTTCAGGCGAGATGGTCAAGGAGGTTAAAGGCGGGGGATTTTTTTTCCGGGGGTCGCATACCCTCCCGCTCGACGCCATAGCCGGGAAATACGGTACCGACAGGGATTTCTTTTTGCGCGCTGCGGCCTGCGTGGGCGGGATTCCCGTGCCGGGCGGAGATGCGGCCTTTTCCTTCAGGGCCTATCCCAGGATAGGAATGGCGTTCACGCTCTGGCTCGCGGACGAGGAATTCGAGGCCAGGGCTGGCCTGCTTTTCGATTCCAACGCCGGCCGCCACATGGCCCTCGACGCCCTCTGGGCGGTGGCGCTCACTGCCTGCCAGAGGATGCTGGCATTCACTTTCTGACATATTCATTCACGAGCTTTAAGAGCTCCGCCGTCTGGATGGGCTTGGAGAGATATGCGTTCGCGCCCAGGGCCAGGCCTTTTTTCCTGTCCTCATCTGCGCCCTCCGTCGTTATTATGATTATCGGCATATCCTTGTGCTGGTCGTTCCCCCGGATGAGGGAGACGAGCTTCAGGCCGTCCATTATCGGCATGTTTATATCCGTCAGGACGAGGTCGAATTTCTGCGCTGAGAGCTTCTTCAGCGCGTCGATGCCGTCCGTGGCCTCCATAATCTTGGCCCCGTGCACCCTCTTCAGGGCGAAAGAAATAAGCTGCCTCATGGTTGGCGAATCTTCTACTATCAGGAAATTTATTTCAGCCATTTTTTATGCTCCTTATCCAAATGCGGCTTGCTTAAGCCGGTTTCTCTTTTATGAGGTCCAGGAAACTCTGGATGGTCACGAGCTTTCTCTCCGACTGCGAATACAGCCTTGAGGAAAATATGGCCGTAGCCGCATGTCCGGCGAGCATAGAGAAAAGCTCGTAGTCAACGTCCGTGAACTCTTTTTTCTGCACGAGCAGGGTGTAAATGACGATAACGCCGATTACATGTTCTTTTATTTTGAGCGGTATGCAGACTATCGGGTGCGAGAGTTCCAGATTTTCGCCTGGGGCGTCTGCGGCGTAATAGCTCTCGCCGTCGGCTGCGACGCGGCCTATTATCCCCTCGCCAGTAGCTATTGACGGTATGTCCTCAAGCGCTATTCCCTCGGCGGCGACTGCCGAGAGCTCCATCGTCTTCTCGTCCAGGAGCATTATGGCGAACTTCTCCGCGCCGACCAGGTTCATTATTATCTCAAGCACCGTCTTCACCGCCTCGGAGAAATCCAGCGTGGAGTGGAGCTGGTAGCTTGCGACGTAGAGGTTGGCCAGATTGTTGTTCTCCATCTCAACCTCAAGGTATTTTTCGGCGAAGCTCTTGTTCTCCAGTTCCACTTCCTGGTATCGCTCCATCAGCCGGCGGTTCTCTTCCACGAGGGAGGCAATCTGTTCTTCGAGCGTCTTTATCCTTCCGGGATCCACTCCCCTGGCCCGCTTGTTTTCTTCCTCAAGCTGGACAAGCTTGAAACGGAGTCTCTCGTTCTCGGCCAGAACCTCCTGGGTAAATTCCTCCCCTTTTCTGAATATCTGTAGAAAATCCTCCGTTCTCGCCTTCAAGTCCTTGTATCCTTCCCTGTTGTCCAAATTCTACCTCCAGTGCAACAGCTCTGGCATTAACAGAGCTTTATTATCTCGGCGGCTATTCTGTCCAAAGGCATTGATATGTCTACCGCCCCCGCCTCTACAGCCTCTTTCGGCATGCCGTATATCACCGCAGTCTCCTGCGATTCCGCGATGGTTATGCCCCCAAGTCCTTTTATAAGCGACATGCCTTCCCGCCCGTCGTTTCCCATGCCGGTCAGGATAACGCCCATTGTCCTCCTGCCGTAATTCTGCGCGGCGGACCGCATCATAATATCCACCGATGGTATGTATCTATCCTCCTCCCGCGCTTTGTTAAGCGAGACCGCAACCCCGCCGTCGGTCCTTCTGAAGGACATATGATGACCTCCGGGCGTTACAAGGACCGCTCCCGGAAGAAGCGGCTCTCCATCGACGGCCTCCCTCACGGAAACCTTGCATACCTTGTTCAGGCGCTCCGCAAAGAACCTGGTGAATATCGGAGGCATATGCTGGCTTACCGCGATTGCCGCCGGGAATTCGCGCGGCAGACTGGCCAGTATTGTCTGCACGGCAGGCGGCCCGCCGGTGGAAGCCCCTATGACTACAATGTCAACGTGCCGCCTTGCGGGCGTCTGCCTTTCTTCCGGAACACCGCCGGGACCGACTCGCCGAAGCAGGTCCATAGACCTGCTTACCTTGGATATTTCTATTCCGGCGAAAAATTTTACCTTCTCTATAAGGTCGCGTCCGAGTTCCTCCATCCCTTCCGGCGAGACAGGCTTCGGCAGGAAATCTATCGCCCCGAACTCAAGCGCTGTAAGTACGCTTCTGTCGTCGTCCCTCGAACTTATTACCAGGGTCGGCGTCGGCGCAACCCTCATAAGCCAGCGCAGAAACGTGAAACCGTCCATCCGGGGCATTTCGAGATCGAGCGTTATGAGGTCGGGTTTAAGCCTTACGACCTTCTCGATAGCCTCTTCGCCGTCCGCAGCGGCTCCGACAACCTCGATTCCCGGCGACTCTCCCAGCATCCCGGACAGAGCCTTCCTGTTCTGGAGCGAGTCATCAACCACGAGCACTTTAATCTTTTTCATTCGGGGCAGCGTCCGTTAAATCTATTTCTCTACCGGCATCGCTTCCCTGACTGAAACCGGCTTCTGGTAAACCATGTCGTTTCTTAGGTGAACGAGCCTGAATGCCGTCGTAACGTTCAAGAGAGACTCGGCATGCCCAAGCAGGAGATACCCGCCCGGCGACAGCTTGTCGTAGAACATCTTTATAAGCTTCTTCTTCGATTCAGGGTCAAAATATATCATCACGTTCCGGCAGAATATGACGTCGAATCCCTTAAGGAAACTCAGGCGGTACGGATCGAAGAGGTTCAAGTGTGAAAACGTCACGAGTTTTTTAATATTGTCCGATATCCTGAAGTTCCCGGGCGACTCTTCCTTGAAGTATTTGTGCATCATGTCTTCCCTGATGGCGCGGAAGGAGCCGCGCCTGTAGACTCCTCTCCGGGCGGAGGTCAGCACTTTCTGGTTTATGTCGCTGCCTATTATCTCCACATCTACTCCGCCAATGTGTCCGGCCTCTGAAAGTATCATGCCTATGGTATAAGGTTCCTCGCCGGTCGAGCAGCCCGCGCTCCACACCTTGAACGTCTTTTGCCCGCCGGGCCCAAGGATTTCCGGGAGTATTTCGTCCCGGAACGCCCTGAGCTGTGCCTCTTCACGGAAGAAATACGTCTCGTTCGTCGTGAGGCTGTCCACCACCTCCACAAGCTCCGCTTCCCTTCTTCTGTCATAGGACAGGAAGCGGTAATAATCGAGGAAGGTATTAAGCTGGTGCAGGCGGACGCGGCGCGAGAGCCTCTTCTCCAGGAGATATTTAGAGGAGTCGTCGAAATAAAGCCCGCAGTAATCCCGGATAAAATCCCGAAGCAGCCGGAACACGTCGTCCGGGAGATCTATTATATCCTCTGTAAAAATCATTTGCCTTCCCCCGCAAGCCTCGCCGCGGCCTCTCTCACAATCCGTTCAGGATCGCTCTCTGCCGCACTTGCAATAAGCTCCGCGCTCCCCTCTGCGCCGGAACGAACAAGGGCTTCGAGCGCGGCCTTCCGGACGCTCCAGTCCGGATCCTTCGCAAGCGTCTTCAAACTAACAAGCGGTTCCGGCTCGTTCAACGCAAGCGCGGCGGATATGCCGGCCTTGCGCACTTCCGGGTCCGTGTCCGTCATCGCGTTGATTATATGATTTCCGGCCTCCGGTCTTCCCGTCCTGCCAAGCCCCTCGACGGCCTCCATCTTTACGGGGCCGTAAGTATCTGACAGAAGCGACAAAAGCGCGTCGAAAACCCTTGGGTCCGATTCGTAAGACAAGGCCCTCGCGGCCTGTGCCCGCACCCACGGGTCCGAGTCCTTCAGAAGCAGGAACATCGGCTCCGCCGCTCCGGGGACGTTCTTCCCCATCAGGGCGTTTACAGCCGAAAGCCGCACCATCGCATCCTCATCCACAACGCATCTCAGCACTGCGCCAAGCGATGCATCCTCGCCCGCAGTGGCGATCGAATCGACGGCCGCAGCTCGGACTTCGGCGTCCTCGTCTTTTAAAAGCCCCTCCAGGACAGTGGCGTTTCCCTTACCAAGTAGGCCGCACAAATACGCTATGTTCCTCCTGAATGAAGGCTCAGGGTCCTGGGCAAGGGCCTTTAAATCAAGGTCGCCCATGACCCCCGGTATTGACGCGATTGCCTTTATCGCCGTTTCCTGGACGTCCTGGTATTCGTCCCGCAAAAGCTCCAGCATCCTGGGCGCGGATTTCTCGGCCTTCAGCCTCCCAAGGGCCGCTACCGCAGCAGAACGGGTATGGCCGTCCTCGTCCTCAAGGAGCGGCAGAAGGAACGTCGCTGCCCTGGCGTCTCCCGCGATGCCAAGAAGCTCGGCGCAGGAGCGCCTCACCGCCGCGTCTTCGTCGCTCAGCAGAAATATCAGGGGTTCTACTCCGTCCCTTGAAATCTCGAATAACGCGGTCATCGCATCTTCACGGAGTTCGTCGTCGTACAGGAGCTTTGCTATAGCCCCGACAGCCGAGCGTTCCCTCATCCATCCGGTCAGGCGGGCGGCGGATTTGCTCAGGTCCGGCTCGTAAGAGCTTATAAGTCCTTTTATGAACTCAACCTCTTCCGGGCCAAGGTCAGACTTGAGCTTGCGCGCAAGCGCGCCCGGTTCCGGCGAGGAAGCCATTATCCTGGCCGCGCCTTTTACGGCTATTTCCCGAATAACGGGAACCTCGTCTTTCAAGGCCTCCTTGAAAACACTCCAGGCCGAGGAATCACCGATCCTGTAGAGCGCGTCGAGCGCCGGTTCCCGAAGGAAGCTGTCTTCTGAGGCCTCCATGAGCGCCCCGACGGCTCCAGGGTCTCCGAGCTCTCCGAGCGCGGCG
>JAKAHE010000058.1 GCA_021815285.1 Nitrospirota bacterium | reverse complement strand
CGTTAATGGTGACGGCGCCCCGGATATTTACGTGTCCAACTACGACGGGCACAACAGGCTCTACCGTAACCTAACTGGCGGAAGGCGCCTGGCGATAGAGATAAAAGGCGTGCGCGGCGCAGGGACTGAGGCGAAGCTCTACAGGACAAAAGGCGGCAAAAAGAACCTTGCCGGATTCCAGGAACTGCCCGGCGTATCGGGTTTCTGCACGCAGGCCCCGGACGAGTTTCTTTTCTCCCTGCCGGAAAAGAATGCGCGCTATGATGTCGAGATTACCTTTCCGGGCGGCGGGAAGAAGACCCTTGATAATGTAAGGCCGGGCAGGTTGGAGGTTAAAAGCCCGGCAAATGGTAAAAATCAATAACAGGAGGCCAGCCATGCGCAGAAAATTTACGCTCTTTATGTTGACGATCATGTTCTCAGCCGTTATGTCTATGCCCGCCTTTGCATGTGTCGGGAAGACCCTGATTATAGGCGCCGTCAACAGGCCGGACATGAACACCATGTCCCAGATGCTTTCCATACTCATAAACGAACGCACGGGCACGACCGTCGTGTCGAAATCGTTTAACAGTTTCCCGGCGCTTATGGACGCGATGAAGAACGGCAAGATAGACATAATGCTCGACTACTCAGGCAGGTGCTATATCGATGTCCTCGGGAAAAAGCCGGAAAGAAACGAGGAAAAGGTATTTGCCGCCGTGAAGGAGATATATCAGCGCGACAAGAACCAGATATGGCTCCCGCCGTTCGGGTTCTCCGAGAAGGGAGTTATTACAGGCAACTGCGGAGCTACCCCGGCTGTAGCCGCGCCGATTATGAGGAAGAGCACGCTTGAGAAGTTCCCTGCCCTGCCGCGCGTCCTGGAAAAGCTTGCCGGGAAGATAAATAACGCCACTATCGTCCGGCTCACCACGGAGAGCAGCCACGGGAACGCGAAGGAGATTACGAGAAAATTCCTGAAGGAAAACAGACTTATATGAACCGAAGGAGTTTCATAAAGGCCAGCGCGATTGCCGGGGCGGGCGCGGTAATAGGCCCTTCCTTCATAGGCGAAGCGCTGGCCTTAGACGGCCCGCTTGTTTCGATGGCAAAAGGGACGCCGCCTGCAAGGATTACCGGTGCGGCGGTGGAAGCGCTTGGCGGGATGGGCGCGTTTGTAAAAAAAGGGGACGTAGTGGTGGTGAAGCCGAATATCGGCTGGGACAGAAACCCGGCCCAGGCGGCGGACACTAACCCCGATGTCGTTACCGAGGTGATCCGGATGTGCCTCGATGCAGGCGCGAGGAAGGTTAAGGTATTCGACCGCACCTGCAACGACGCCCGCAGGTGTTACGAGAACAGCGGCATAGGCCCGGCGGTGGAGAATATAAAAGACCCGCGCGTGGAGCTTTCCTTCGTTGACGAGAGAAGATACAGGATGGTGGATATTCCGGATGGCAAGCTGATAAGGAGATGGCCGGTATACGAGGACGTTCTGAATGCGGACAAGTTCATAAACGTCCCGGTCGCCAAACACCACAGCGCGGCGCTCCTTACCATGGGCATGAAGAACGTCCTTGGCGTAATCGGCTCGAACCGCGCCGTGCTGCACAGGGAAATCAACGACGCCCTGCCGGACTTGAACCGCGTCATAAAGTCGCACCTGACGATTATCGACGCGACCAGAATACTGGTCGCAAACGGGCCGCAGGGCGGCAGGCTTCAGGACGTGCGCCAGACAAAAACCGTAATCGCCTCGGCGGATATTGTCGCGGCGGATACCGTTGCGGCGACGCTTTTCGGCAAGACTCCTAAAGAGGTGCATTACCTTCAGATTGCGCAGGATGCGGGCCTTGGTGTCGCGGACATAAATAAAATCAGGTTGAAAAAGATTTCGGTATAGGAGCAATGAGAGTATTAAGAAGAATTTCGCAAATCGCCGTTTTCCTTGTCTTCGTGTTCCTTTTCCTGAACACGGAATACAAGGACAACGATATTCTGCCGTACGCGGTAAATGTCTTTCTGCGCATGGACCCGCTTGTGGCTGGCGCGGCCACCCTTGCTGGAAGAGCCATTATAAATCTTCTCTGGCCCGCGCTTGCCGTGGTTGGAATCACGCTCATTTTCGGGAGGTTCTTCTGCGGCTGGGTATGTCCGATGGGCGCGATACTGGACTTCGCGGATGCGACAGTCTTCAGGAAGCTTAAAAGAAGGGCGAAACTCCCGGCAAATCTTTCGAGGCTGAAATATTTTATTTTATTCTTCCTTGCGGTATCCTCTCTTTTCACGCTCCAGATGGTCTTTCTGTTCGACCCCATAAGCATACTCATACGCTCGCTCACGCTCTCCGTCTTTCCAGGCATGAACATGGCGATAAATTCGCTTTTCGATGCGCTTTATTTTACAAATATCCACGCCATAACCAGATTCTCGGAACCCGTCTTCAGCTTTCTTAAGGATCACTTCCTTGCGTTTGAACAGCCGCAGTTCCGCCTGGCCGCGCTGGTAGGTTCCATATTCCTGCTGATACTCTCGGCGGAATATTTCCAGAAGCGCTTCTGGTGCAGGAACCTCTGCCCGCTCGGCGCGCTCCTTGGCCTCCTGGGACGTTTCGGTCTGACCCGGAGGAGGGTCGGGGATTCCTGCATTTCATGCGGGAAGTGCGAGCGGGACTGCCGGATGGGCGCGATAGGAAATGATTTCAAGTCCACCAACAGGAGCGAGTGCATAGAGTGCCTTGACTGCCGCAGCATATGCCCGGAGAACGCCGTGCATTTCGTCGGACGAGACAAGCCGGAGCTTCTGCCTATGAACATGGGAAGGCGCGGCGTTATAACCTCGCTTGCCGTCGGAGCTGTGGCCGCGCCAATATTTCTTTCCGAGGGATACAGGAAGGTTTCCGACCCGTCTCTTATCAGACCACCGGGCGCCCTTTCCGAAGACAAGTTCCTTGACAGATGCACCCGTTGCGGCGAGTGCATGAGGGTATGCACCGCAAACGGTCTACAGCCGGCGCTTTTCGAGGCCGGGTTTACGGGCCTGTGGAGTCCAATACTGGTGCCCAGGATGGGCTATTGCGAATTTAACTGCACGCTCTGCGGGCAGGTCTGCCCGACCGGCGCGATAAAACGCTTAACCCCCCACGAAAAAAGAAAGACGAAGCTCGGGCTTGCGGAGTTCGACAGGAGCCGGTGCATACCGTGGAAGGGCGAGTCTAACTGTATAGTCTGCGAGGAGCACTGCCCGACGCCGGAGAAGGCCATCAAGCTGAGGGATGAGCAGATTACGACATTATCCGGCGAGGTCATAAAAATAAAGAGGCCGTACGTGGACGAGAATCTTTGCGTGGGATGCGGGATATGCGAGAACAAATGCCCACTTACCGGGTATCCGGGGATAAAATGCACGTCCCGCGGGGAATCCCGCGCCCAGGGCGCGGAGCTTCTGACGACCGACGAGGGCTGACGCTCATTAATCTTGAAAAAATAAATATTAATATGTTATTTTATATGCGCCACCTGGAGGTCGTCTGATGAAGAAAACCCTGCCGCTTTTTTTTGCGCTGTTCCTGCTCTCCCTCTCTGCCTGCTCTACGCAAAAAACCGTGCTGACAGGCAGCCAGATACAGGGACTGCCGGCGAATACAAGGACGGTGGACATGCTGATAGAGCAGCTTAAATCCCCGCGCCCGCAGAGAGACCTTGCATATAAAAGGCTTATAGAAATAGGCAAACCGGCGGCGCCGAAACTGATGAAGCTCCTAAACAGCGACGACCCGGACATGCGCGAGTATGCCGCCGCAATTCTCGGCTCAATCGACTACAAAAAGGCGGTGAAGCCGCTGATAGCCATGCTTCAGGGGCACAGGCGCAGGCGCTATATCGCGGCCTGGGCGCTTGGAATGATGAGGGCAAAAGATGCTATAGGGCCGCTTATAGAAGCGTTGTCCGTAAAGAACGACGCAATCCAGAAAGAATCCACGCGCGCGCTGATTAACCTCGGTCCGGATGCCGTGCCCGCGCTTATTGCGGCCCTCAAAAGCCCGGATGCGGATACGCGGGAGTTCTCAATCAGGGCGCTTGGCGAGATAGAGGACAAGCGGGCGGAGGAGCCGATTATAGGGCTTCTAAACGATAAAAATAACGGGGTCACGGAGGTCGCGGCGCTCGCTCTTGGTAATGTAGGGACAGACAAATCCATACCGCCGCTCATTAAAACCTTGAATTCCGAGGACGTCACGACAAAGGTTAACGCCTCGATTTCGCTGGGACAATTAGGCGCGAAGGCCGCGATTCCAAAGCTTACGGCGATGATGAAGACCGACAAGGATTCATACGTGCGTCAGTGGTGCGCGAGGGCGCTTGAAAACATTACCGGGAAAAAATACAAATACGAAAACGAGAATGGCGTCATGGTCTATCCCTATAACCTCTACAGGTAACGGGCAGTTTTACGGGAAGATTTTTTCTGAGGCAGGTGGGGGAGGTTCCATCTGCCTCTTTTTGCAATCCCTGAAGAGAAGATATGAAAAAATACATGTTTCTGGCAGTCGCCGCGCTGGTTCTCGTTTCCGCATGTGCGCATAAAAACGATTTTTACGGCATGAGCCGTCCGGGGGTTGTGAAAGGCCGGCTTACGGACGAGGCGGGGAAGCCCCTGAAGGGCGCGGAGGTTTATTTTTATGTCAGTTCCGAGCGGAAGTTCAGGAGCCCGGCTGATTTCATGGCCGAACCTACAGGGCCGGACGGCAGATATTACACCGAGGTGCCTCCCGGGAGGTATTATGTCGTTGCCAGGAAGCGCATGTCCGGGAGCATTTCCGGGAACCTCAAGAAGGGCGATTTGTATACCCCGGATGCTGTCCGAGTGAAAATCGAGCAGGGAAAGGTCTATAATGTGGACCTGTCGCTGTATGTCTTTTCCGGTAACATGCTGTTTTCCGGGAGCGTCGGGCGGCAGGGCATACGCGGCGTGATAATGGACAGGAGCGGGAAGCCTTTCAAGCAGGCGTATGCCTTTGCATACAGGGACAGGAGGATGGTCGGCAGGCCGGATTTTGTCTCCGGGTGGAGCAGGAAGGACGGTAAGTTCGTGATATACGTTGACAAGCCCGGAAAATATTATATCGGCGCGCGCACAGGCCTTATGGGCGCGCCCAGGCCGGACGAGCCTTACGGAAAATACAGGGGAAGTCGTGATCACTCCGTAACAGTGAAGGACGGCGCCTTCACGGGCGGGATAAATATAAGGCTCGGCAGGTTTTCGGATGAGAGATAGATGAAGTCCATAACCGGGATATGGGACGCCGGCAGGAGGTTCTTTTCGTCGCTCCGCCTGGCGGTATTCCTGCTTATAATCCTTGCGGCGGTGTCCGTTTTCGGGACATTTCTGCCGCAGGGGCAGGAGCCGTCTTATTATATCGGCAAATACGGCCTCTCTGGTTACAAATACCTTAAACTCCTGGGTGTGATAGACCTTTATCACTCCTGGGGTTTCCGCGCGATTACGGCCATGCTTGCGGTGAACCTGCTGGTTTGCAGCATTGGAAGGTTTAAAAGGCTTATGCAAAGGACGCTTAAGCCGAATGCAGAAAAAACCGGCAAGGAAATAAAAAACCTCAGGATACATAACGAACTGCCCGCATCTCCTGGGGTGGAAATCCTTGAGCGCTCCCTGAGGGACAGAAAATACGGCATAATCAAGCGCGGGAACTACGTCTACGGCTTTAAAGGAAAGCTCGGCCCCTGGGGAGACATGGTGACGCATGCGAGCATCCTGCTTGTGCTTCTGGGCGGTCTTATCGGGAGCATGGGGATGGTGGGCACGGTCAATATCTACGAAAGGGATTATGCGGACAGGTTCTACGACTGGAGCGCGGGTAAAGAAAAGCCGCTTGATTTCAGACTTTACGTGGACAAGTTCACACTGGAGCATTACCCGGTGGAAATGAAGGTTAAGGTGCGGGATAGCAATACCGGCGCTATGCTCGGTACATTCAATGCAGTGGAAGGGAAATTCTTCTCTATGCCCGGCACGAAGCTGAAGATAAAACCGAAAAGCGTCGATATGGAGCAACGGGAGGCCGTTCTCGATATTTACGACGGGGAGAGCTTCCTGGGTTCCTATAATACCGGCGCGCCAGACGGCGGACTCGCCGCCCCGCCGAGCCTCGGGTATATCTTCACCGTGGGTTCGTTCAAAGGGCCGATACTTAAAAACATAGCGAGCAGCGTCCGGATAGTTAAAGACGGCAAGGAAGCCGACCGTGCCGTAATAGAGATAAACAACCCGATGA
The DNA here is from genome assembly GCA_021815285.1 of Nitrospirota bacterium. Taxonomy (GTDB): domain Bacteria; phylum Nitrospirota; class JACRHJ01; order JACRHJ01; family JACRHJ01; genus JAKAHE01. The sequence continues at coordinate 4,826 of JAKAHE010000058.1, read as the reverse complement.
AATACGACGGCATGACCATATACCAGACGTCATACGCCCGCGATGCGCTCGGCAGATACTATTCGGGTTTTCAACTGGTAAAGGACCCAGGCGTCCCTGTTGTCTGGGCGGGGTTCATCCTTCTTATGGCTGGATTGTTTCTTTCATTTTTCTTCTATCACAGGCAGATTTGGATAACCGTCGAGAACGGACGGATATTCATCGGCGGGACTTCCAGCAAGGACATGCAGGGTTTCATGCGTGAATACGGCGGGATAATAAAGGCATTCATGCAGGAAGTGGAGCCGGTCTGATGCATTTCGGCCTTCGGACAAAGGTAATAACGTTCGCATCCTGCCTCGTTGTCGCAATAATCGAGATAAATGCGGCGGTAATGCTCCATACGGAGAAGGCCGACAGCAAAAAACAGCTTGTAGAGCAGGGAAAACTTTTCGCCAGGCTGACCGCCACGGAAGTCGTCCATACCTACGGCTCCCTGTCGTGGGAATCCGGCGGGAATCCTGATGTCCGGGCGCAGATGCTGAAGTTCTTCAGGTATTACCCGGATCTGGTCCGGCTCACGATTATCAGCCAGTCCGGGCTTATACTCTGGGATTCGGGCGGCACTCCGGGGCATATGCCCGTTACAGACCAGTCGCTATCCGCAAGAATGCCGTTAAACGGCATCGACGTGAAAAAATACTACGGGCCGGACGGCGAGGAATACATGGACATCCTGGCCCCAGCCGCAGAAAACGGCGGGCCGCAGTTCCTGAAGGTCAGATATATCATTTCCTACCGCTCGCTTAAGCAAAGGCTTGTAGGCATCAGGAAACAGTTCCTGTTCCTGACCGTCATTTTCATGTTCGTGGGCGTACTTACGGCGGCTGTCTTTGCGGCGAAGCTTATAAACCCGATACTTGCCCTGAAGGAAAGCGCCCGCGCGATAGAAGGAGGTGACCTCGACCAGGCGGTGGAATTTAACCGCGAAGACGAGCTTGGCGAGCTTGGCCGCTCGTTTAATTCCATGGCGAGCGCGCTGAAGGGACACAGGCGGGACCTGGAGGAGGCGAACAGGAGCCTGATTGCCGCAAACGACGAACTGAGGCTTTTGCAGACGGAGCTTGTACGCTCGGAGAGGATGGCTGCGGTAGGCCAGCTTGCGGCGGGGCTTTCCCACGAGATAGACAACCCCATAGGCGTGATAATGGGTTTTGCGGAGCTTTTATTGGAAGACGCGCCTCCCGACGACCCGAGACGCGAAGACCTTGCCAGGATACTGGACGAGAGCAGGCGCTGCAAGCGCATTGTCAGGGGACTGCTCGATTTTTCCCGCCCACCGGCCCTGGGAGTTGTGCCGACCGACCTTGCGGAAGCCCTGAACCAGACGGTTGGGGCCGCTAAGACGCAAAGGCTTTTCCGGGACGTGAATATAAGCTTGGATATTTCCCCTGTCCCGAAGATAATGGCAGACCCGGACAGGCTGAGACAGGTGTTTATGAACCTCATGATAAATTCTGCCCAGGCGATGCCGGACGGCGGGAATATCGACATAAAACTCAGGCACGACGAGGCGGCTGGGGAGGTGCGTATATCTTTCGGCGACACTGGCCCCGGAATAAGCCCTGAAAATATGGAAAGGATTTTCGAGCCCTTTTATACCACCAAGCGTCCGGGAGAGGGGACGGGGCTTGGGCTTCCGATATGTGCCAGGCTCCTCGAGGAGCATGGAGGCAGGGTGTGGGTGGAAAGCGCTCCCGGAAATGGCGCGACATTCACCATTTCGCTCCCGGACGGACTGAAGACCGAAATCTCTTGAGTGGGGCTAAAAAATAAAATATAATGACAAAAACCTGTCATAATATAAAATAAGTAGAATTTTGTAACTATTTCTTTCTTAAGTGGGGTAGAAAATGGGGAAGATAAAATTTATAGATTTATTTTGTGGAATTGGTGGTTTCAGATTTGCCGCCGAGGAGTTAGGATGGCAATGCATGTTTTCCAGCGATATAAATGAAGAATGCAGAAAAGCGTACAAATGGAATTTTGGCGAGGAACCTTTCGGAGACATAACAAAGATAAACGAGAAGGAAATTCCCGACCATGATGTTTTGCTCGGCGGATTCCCCTGTCAGCCTTTCAGCATATGCGGCGATCAAAGAGGATTTGAAGACACGCGTGGCACCTTATTTTTTGATATAGCAAGGATAATAAAAGAAAAGAAGCCCAAGGCTTTCGTTCTTGAAAATGTTAAGATGCTACGGGGGCATAATCATGGGAAAACGATAGCGAGAATTGAGGAGGTTTTAAGAAAATTAGAATACGAAGTTTTTATTAATGTGTTAAATGCGTTGGATTTTGGTTTGCCTCAAAAAAGAGAACGTATTTTTATCGTTGGCAGCAAAGAAAAATTTTTCGATTTTAAGTTTCCCTCTGGCGAGGGCGCAAAGAGAAAATCACTATCTGAAATTTTGGAAAAAAATATTCCTAAAAAATTTTTTGCATCTGATTCTATTCAGGCAAATAGAAAAAGACTCCATCCGAATCCTCATCCATCTCCTTCGATATGGCATGAAAATAAAGGAGGCCATATAAGTTCTTATCCCTTCTCATGCGCTTTACGCGCAGGAGCTTCGTATAATTATCTTTTGGTGGACGGAGTGCGCAGATTGACGCCAAGAGAAATGCTAAGGCTTCAAGGTTTTCCTGAGGAGTTTGAGATAGTGTGCAACGATTCTCAAACAAGAAAACAAGCGGGAAACGCAGTGCCGGTCCCAATGGTTAAAGCTGTTTTGGACGAAGTATACAGAGCGCTTTTACTTTCAGATATATTGCTAAAAAAGGAGTATTATGGCCGCCCCGAAACTAAGGACTGTTTCAAAAGTAAAACCGCCGTACCCGTTGAATCAATTTCCATCTGATTTCCCTTACCGCATAGCCAAACATATAGTATATGCGCTTGCGACAAGGGAAAAGCCAAATTTAGAAGGACCTGAATGGGAATCTATCTTTGCCGATGCTATAAATGCCAAATGGAAACCTTCCAATATAGGTCTGGATGACGTGCAGTTAGGAGCCTGCGCTTGGGGAATAAAATCTCTGAAGAGCTCTAACCCCTTTGAAATCTCAAAAGTGAGATTAATTTCAGGTCGGAATAATCCTGAATACTCATTTGGCGAAATAGCCAAAACTCCCAATGGAGTGGGAGAGCAAGTCCTGAAAATTTATAACGCGCGCGTCGCCGCCATAAGAGAACTTTTCGCTCACGTAAGAACGACCGTGTTCATCAAATCATATGATCTCACAAAAATCGCCATTTACGAGAAAAACACGATAATTTTCTCGCCGGAGAATTATTATTGGGAAATCAATAAGAGGGGAAATTACGAAGGTTATGACAGAGAAACCAAAGAACATAAATTTACTTGGCAAAGGCACGGTTCTCAATTTACAATAGTGGACAACGCGCCTGCACAGAAATTATGTTTTTCGGTAAGAATGCCTAAGATTTCATCGTTTGAGGAATTTTTAGAAAAAATCGGTTTTGATGAGTCGTGGGTCGTGATTCATGGCAGATAAGGTTTCTGCGGTAATTCGCTCGGAGACAATGCGGCGGGTTAAGGGCAAGAACACTTCTCTTGAATTAAAGGTTCGTTCCGCTCTTCATGAAAGAGGCTTAAGATACAGATTAAATTATCCGTTGCCAGGCAAACCTGATATAATCTTTCCTAAACAAAAAATAGTTGTATTCGTAGATTCTTGCTTCTGGCATGGTTGTCCCGAACATTTAAGAAAACCAGCGTCAAATATTATTTATTGGTCTGAAAAAATTAAAAGAAATATTAAAAGAGATAAAATCATTACAAAAAAATATGAAGATATGGGTTGGAGAATAATCAGGATTTGGGAACACGATATAAAAAGAGATTTTGAAACCGTTATTTCCAGTTTAATAGAGGTTGTGAAAACATAAATGCCGGACGAGAGAATACTTGTTGTCGATGACGAGCCTGGAATGCGGAGCCTGCTGGGCCGGGTGCTGGCCAAGAGCGGGTATTCCGTAAACGCCTTCGAGAAAGGGGCCGATGCGCTCGAATCCATTAACTCGGAAGACTACGACCTGGCTATTCTCGACATTGAGATGCCGTCCATGAACGGCATAGAGCTTTTAAAGAAAATAAAGATAAAAGACCCGTCCCTTTCGGTTGTCATGATAACCGCGTACGGCTCGCTCCAGTCCGCCGTGGAAGCGATGCGCCTGGGGGCGTATGATTACTTGAGCAAACCTTTCGAGATGGAGGAAATAAAGCACGTCGTCGGGAAGGCGCTGGAGCGCGAGCGGCTCATCAGGGAGAACCGGGAGCTTCACAAGGAGTTGGAGGAGCAATACCGTTTTACGGGAATAGTGGGGAAAAGCCCCAAGATGGAAGAGGTCTACGAGCTTGTGAACCGGGTGGCGGCGACGAACGCCAGCGTCCTCATCCAGGGCGAATCCGGCACAGGCAAAGAGCTTGTGGCCCGTTCAATCCACTACAACAGCAGGCGGAAGGGCAAGCCGCTCGTGATACTCAACTGCGCCGCACTCGCCGAGGGTGTACTGGAATCCGAGCTTTTCGGCCACGAAAAGGGCGCCTTTACAGGCGCGATAAAACGAAAGGCCGGGCGTTTCGAACTGGCGCACGAGGGGACGATTTTTCTTGACGAGATAGGCGAGATACCGGTCTCCACCCAGCTTAAGCTCCTGAGGGTATTACAGGAGCATGAGTTCGAGCGCGTGGGCGGGGAGAAGACGATAAAGGTGGACGTGCGGATTATAGCAGCGACGAACAAGGACCTCATGTGGGCCG
>JAKAHE010000057.1 GCA_021815285.1 Nitrospirota bacterium | reverse complement strand
GTTGAAGGACTTGCGCTTGACCTCTATGACGTATCCCGGTTTCAGTATGTCTGTGGGGTTCTTCTTTTTAGGGCCCCAGCCCGCGGCCCATCTCATGTCCGGCCAGGCGACATAACCCTTGCCGCCGCGCGCGGATATTACCGCGCCATTTTTGTCAACCTTCAGCACAGTCGCCGTAACTACCTCGCCCGGCTGGAAGGCCGAAGCTGTAACCGGTTTTTCTCCGAAGAGTTTTTTTACGGCCTTAACGCTTCTTGTGGCGAGCGGCCCCTGCCATCCCTGGCGCTTCGCAAGCTCCCGCGCCCCGGACTCAACCGCCCTGTTAGCATCCACCTGCATCCTGTAATCTATCGCCGTCTTTACGTCCAGGCCGTCGATATAGACCTTTTGCGCCCCGTATTTCTTCTCGAGGTATGTCCGTATCTGTTCCACGAGGTATGGAGCCACGTCTTCGTTCACCCAGCTGTTCTTGAGCACAAGGGGGCGCGCCGCCGCAATCTTCTCCTCGCCACGTGAGATGTACCGCTCATCGACCATCCTTTTTAATACGATTTCCTGGCGGCGTTTTGCCATCTGCATGTTGTTGTAGGGCGAATAGCCTTCCGGGGAGCGGATAAGCCCCGCAATCATGGCGCATTCCGGGAGGCTCAAGTCGCCCACGTGCTTGCCGAAATACGTCCTTGCCGCCATCTCGACTCCGTATGCGCCGTGCCCGAAATATATCTTGTTTAAGTAAAGCTCCAGTATCTCGTTCTTGGTCAGTTTATGTTCGATCTTCCGGGCGAGCGCCATCTCCTTGAGCTTGCGGCTGATGCTCTTCTCAGGCGTGAGGAACAGCACCTTGGCCAGCTGCTGGGTGATGGTGCTCCCGCCCTGCCTGAAACTCAGCGTTAAGACGTCTGTCACAAGCGCGCGGGCGATGCCCTCGTAGTCCAGCGCGCCGTGCTTGTAGAAACGCGCGTCCTCGACCGCTATTACGGCGTTTTTAAGGTCGTCCGGCATCTGCGAGAGCGGCACGAATATGCCCTTGTCCACCTTTATCCGGCCTATAAGGTGGCCGTCTTCCGAGTATACGCGGGTGCCGATGGGCGGCTTGTAGTTCTTGAGCGATGTGATTTCCGGCAGGTCTTTGCTTACGGAGGTGAAAATCGCGTAGCTCGCGCCGCATGATACGGCGATTATGGCAATCGCCGCGAGGATTATTACGTGTATCTTTTTCATTGTCTTCCCTTATTGCCAATAAAAAAACCGACGGCAGGAATCATAGCACCGCACGGGGATTAATGCAATAGTAACAGACCGTCATCCCGCGCCGTGGAATCCGGCGACTTTGCAGCCCCTCGTTCTGAACAGAGTGAAGAATCGGAAGTATGAAAGACTTATCCGGCGGATTTTCGCTGGTATCCGAAGCGAATAGTTATTTCTGTCAGTAACGCTGTTTCCGTAAATAAATTACCCGTTCATCGCCTCCAGCGCCCCTGCGGTTCTCCCACATAAAATGCGAAATCCCTCTCATCTCCTGCGCTGTCCGTCTCGACTATAGCCCTGACCCTGTATCTGCCGGGGTGCGCGTCTTCCGGGATTGTCATGGGCATTGAGCTTGTCCATGTCCCGCCTTCCCGACGGATGGTAACCTCCGGCCTGCCGATAATTTTGCCTGAGTCGTCCCGAACCTCGCGCACCTCGTGAACAAGGGCCAGGCGCCTGTATGGCGTCAGAACGGTGTAAGTGGTTACGAGGTTCACAGTATCCCCCGGCGCAACGGTCTTTGGCGTGGCGTAGGCGTCCTCTATGCGTACAAAATCGCTCCGCGCGCGGGCTTCATTATAGCTGTACCGCCTTGCGGAAAGCTCCTCGGAACGCTGAAGATGATATTCGTTGTTGCCTATGGACGCGCCCGCCAGGCCCCCGAAAACGCTGCCTATTACCGCGCCGGCTCCGGCATGTCCGCCGACGCTCCCAAGGGCAGCCCCGAGCACCGCGCCGGTTATGGCCCCGATTCCGGCGCCTGTCGCGGTATACTGCGCCTCACGCTGGGTTGCGCAGGCCGAGAATGTAAAAGCGAAGACTATCGCTATGGCTATTCCGGCAAAGGATTTTCTCATAGAAGACCTCGCTGAATTCTTTAATTGAATTTTAACGCGAACCGGGTGTTCCGGTCAAGGTGCGTCTGGAGGATTTTCCTGTGGCGGCCTGGTGTCCGAGGGGGATTCGGGGGCGTTATCCGGGCCTGATATTATACCGGAGGGAGCCGAAAAGCCTGCATCGGCAGACGCCGGGGGCACCGTTCTGTCGATATAGAAAACGACGAAAGAGGAACGGGCGATAAGGCCGATATACATCTGGAGAAGAAGTCCGAAAAGGACAACGGGCAAAAGGCCCGCCGCGACCGAAGGGCTTGTGTCTTTTGTTATATGGAAAGGCACCGTGGCGATATTCCAGAGGATATTCGCAAAAAACACCAGCGCGAACATAAGCAGTGCGAAGAGAAGCGCGTCCCAGAAGTTTTTCTTTATAAAACGATAGGATGCGCCAAGTGCCGTGGACGCGCCATAGCCTTCTCCGACGAGGATTATCGCTGAAAACGTCCACCCCGCATACACGAAAAACAGGAAAAGAAGGCCCCCCAGGATAAGGGAGAGTATGAACGGCACGCCGAGCGCGAAGGCCAGGACGCGTCTGCCTGCGTCCATAAGAGGACTTAACACGGCCTGGTATCCCACCGTGCCGATTGCGCCGAATATGAATGCCGCGAAAAGCGTTATGATTCCCCATGTTATGTAAAGGCCGAGCATGGACCAGACAGACCGGCCTCCGGAGGCGAAAAACTCGCCGGTCGTAAACCCTCTGACTTCCTTCCGGGCGGTTTTCAGCATACAGCCGAGGTTTCCGGAATGGACGAACGCGGTAATAAACGCGGCGATAAGCGCAAATATTATAACGAATAATACCCCTGTGGCGACAAGCGTCAGGGATGTCTGCACAAGCCCGGAGAGGTTATTGGCGGAGAGCGTCTGGAGGTTCAGGTTCGGGACGGAGGCTATGGCTATGGCCACGAATATTACCGTTATAAGCAGGAAAAAGAACAGCATGACAACCCCGGCCAGCACCTGCGTCAGGAGCACGGCCAGGTTCCTGTTGGCCAGATGGAATCCTTCTTTTATTATCTCGAAATATTTCATCTATTCCGCCGCCGCTCTGCCGGTATCCGCTTTCCGGACGGGCAGTCTTCTTTCAAGCAGCCTGTCAGCTCTCAGTATATCAGCTACTTTTCCGCCGTCTATCTCCCAGGCGTATGCGCCGTTTTTGTCCCTTTTCAGCTTTATTTTGAGTTCCTCGCCCTTTTTCCTTGCCTTCATCACCTTGCCGGACACCGCCTCGGACGGCACGGCCTTTATGGCGCCGAGACTCGCCGGCGCAACCGGCGCCGGTTTGCCGCACGAGCTTAAGCCTGCCGCCGCAATGATGCACGCAAGGGATGCGATTGGCCGCAACATATCGGATAAAGATAATATTGACTCTTTGATTTGTCAATAAATTTCTTTTGCTGTCGGGACTTATACCATTGACAAAAAGTCCTTCTGATTGGATAATGATAGTTTGTAACCTGATAAATGTCCTGCTCCGTCATAACTTTTAAGGTTTACATGAAAAGAAAAATAAAGATAATCGCATTATTAATAATTATTGCCGCAGGCATCCTGGCATACGCGCATTTCTATGGCGGGCGCAAAACGGGGCAGGAGTCTGTCCGGACGACCGGCGTTGTCGAGGGGTTGGAGACGAATATTTCCTCGAAAATACCGGGCCGGGTTACGTTTATCGGGTTCCGGGAAGGCGACGCGGTTAAAAAGGGTCAGCTCATAGCCCGCATGGAGAACAGTGACTTAAGGGCTGTGCTCGGGCAGGCCAGGGCCGCTCTTAAGGCCGAGGAGCTTACCCTGGCGTCGTTTAAGCAGGTCATAGCGAACGCGAATGACCAGGTGAGGGTGGAGCGGGCGGACGTCGCCAGCCAGAAGGCCCAGGCGCGCCGCGCGCAGGCCCAGCTTGCGCAGGCGGAACTGGACTTATTCCGTGAGAAGGCGCTTTATAAAAAAGGCATAGTGGCAAAGGCAGACCTCGACAATGCGCAGACGAAAATGGATTCCGCAAAGGCGGACTTCGAGGCCGCGGGCGCGGCGATAAACCTCGCCTTGTCCCGGCTCTCCGCGGCGAAAGCGGCGCTAAGGAAATCGAAAGACGATATGACGACCCAGGGCGCGCGCGTAAGGCAGGCGCGTGACGGTGTGAAGCTCAGCCAGGCCCAGCTTTCCTATTCGGACATTTACGCGCCGTCGGATGGCGTGGTCGAGTATCGTTCCGTGGAGGAGGGCGAGGTCGTCTCCCCAGGCATGAGCATAATGACAATTGTTAACCCGGCGACGCTCTGGGCGCGGATAGACCTCGGCCAGAGGTTCATAACCGAGGTGCATGTCGGCTCTAAAGCCCGGATATGGCTGGAGCATCATCCGGAGATGATATTTACGGGCGAGGTCTTCGACATCGGGCGCGAGGGCGAGTTCGCGGTGGAGAGAGACGTAACCCGTGGCCGCCAGGACATCAAGACCTTCCGCACAAGGATAAAAATAGACAACCCGGAAGGAATCCTAAAGCCGGGAATGACGGTGATTGTGGGGATACCGTAGGCCATGCCGCTTGCAGTAGAAACCTTCGACATACGCAAAACCTTCGGCGAGCTGACTGCGGTAAACGACATCAGCATACAGATAAACGAGGGCGAGTTCTTCGGGTTCCTTGGGCCGAACGGCGCGGGGAAGAGCACGCTCATCCGTATGCTGACGACAGTTCTTCGGCCAGCCTCCGGGACCGCAAAAGTAGGCGGCCACGATATAACTAAGGAGCCGGAGGAGGTGCGACGCTCCATCGGCGTCGTAACGCAGAACATGGCCTCCGACCTCGACCTCACTGCCCGCGAGAACATGGACATCTTCGGGAAGTTCTACGAGGTTCCGAAGAAGGCCCGGCAGGAGCGGGTCTCGGAGCTCCTTGAGCGCGTGGGGCTTGCGAAGAAGGCGGACGAGCTTGCCGCGACGTTCTCCGGCGGGATGCGCCGAAGGCTCGACATCGCGCGAGTGCTGGTGCACAAGCCGGAGATACTATTCCTCGACGAGCCGACTTCGGGGCTCGACCCGCAGAGCCGCAGGGTCGTCTGGGATATGCTCCGGGATTTTATGAAGGACTACAGCATGACCATCTTCCTGACCACGCATTACATGGAAGAGGCCGAGGCGCTCTGCACGAGGGTCGCCATAATAGACCACGGAAGCGTCATTGCGATGGGGACGCCGGACGAGCTGAAATCGGGCATACCGGGCAACGATATTGTGATACTTTCCCTGTCCAGGGAGCAGGAAAAAGTGCGGAACCTGGCCGCGGCGGAAGGATACGTGCACAAGGCCCAGCTTGAGAACGGAGACTTACGGTGCTACGTGGATAACGGCAGCGAGGACGCGCCACGGCTCATGAAGCTCGCCACGGATTCGGGCGCGGAGGTAAAGTCCGTTTCCATCCAGAAGCTCTCCCTTGAAGACGTTTTTATACATTACACTGGCCGCTCGATACGCGAGGAAGAATCCAGGAAGGTGAGCCTGTTTCTTGGCGCCGGCATACCGACAAAGCTGGGGAGAAACTGATGCGCAGGGCATTTGCGGTCATCGAGCGCGACATGCGCAAGTTCGCCCGGAACCCGGTCATCATGGTCATGGCCGTGGTCATGCCGATAGTGTATCTCATCATTCTCGGCAACTCGTTCCAAGGTAAGCTCAAGGGTCTGCCGGTCGTCGTGGTTAACCAGGACGACGGCTACTGGGGCAAACGGCTGGACGAGCGGCTGAAGGCCGTGGCAGTCGGGCCGAAGACGGTGAAGATTACATACATGTCAGACCAGGGCGCGGCTGTGGAGGCGGTGCGGGACGGGAAATTCAAGGGCGCGGTGATAGTTCCGCCGGATTTTTCCCGCAGGGTGGCCCTTGGGATTAATCCTGAAGTAGGGATATTCGTGGACAATACGGACCAGATTTCCGAGGGCGCTCTGACCGCTGCGCTCACGGACGCGGTTAACTCTATCCGTGAGGTATTCGTGCCAGTGCGTCCGGACAGGACTGTTGTGCAGGCGAGGAGGGTGGAGCTTTACAGAATGGTGGACTATGACCAGTCCCTTATCCCCGGCGTAGTCGTGATGGCGATCTTCATGGGCACGATGATAACGGGGGTGTTCAACCTCGTGATGGACAGATTTCTTGGCGTGGACGAGGCGATACTTATGACCCCGGTTACAAAGACGGACATTGTCGGCGGGCTTGTAGTCTCCGGGTTTGTAATCACCATGTTCATGGCGACGATAGTCTATGTAGTGAGCGCGTTGATAACCGGTATAACGGTAATCGGCTCGATCTCGCGGTTCCTGGGCATCCTTACCGTCTTCGCACTTACGACCATGGGACTTCTCAGCATGATGTTCCTTATGCTCGGGCGGGCGAACCATCCCAGGATTGTCGGCGTGTTTTCAGGGTTTATGAACGTGATATTCTTCTTCCCTTCCGGCGCGGTATATCCCGTGGAGAGTTTCCCGCCGTGGCTTCGGGCGTTCTCCAAGGTTAATCCGGAATACTATTCCGTCCATGCGCTAAAGAGTATAATATTCAAAGGCAACCCCCTATGGGCCGTATACGGGGATATTCTGTTCCTGACGTGTTTCCTGGCAGTTATGATGACGCTGGCCGTTGTTACCTTCAAAAGGACATTATAGAAAGGAATACTTAAAATGCCGTTCGATATTGTAGTGTTCGACGATAAGTACAAGTTCATAAAGGAGCTTTCCCTCGACCCCGGTGTCCATGGGGCGCTCTGGCGCAGGATAATAACGCCGGCTGAATACCCGAACCTCGGGAGGGCCGCCGACGACAAGGAGGACGTGATATTTGCGCAGGATGACGTCCCGGCGCTTGTAACGGAAATCGAGAAGCTGGAGCAATATCTCCTGGCCGAGAAGATGATGTCGCCCGAGGTGAAGGAGAAGTGCCTTAACTTCGCAGGCAAACTGAAAGAGGTCTGTCTTATCGCCCGGTCTGAAAAAAAGAGCGTGGACTTCGTCGCCGGAGATTGAGCTTCACTCCTTCTTCCATGAGATGGCTTCAAGCGGGCAGGAGTTTATGGCCTCCTGTATCACGTCCTCCGGGTCGCCCTTGGGGTTATACACCTCGGCTAAGTCGTCCTTGTCCAGTTTTATGGTATTCGGGGCGATCTCCGTGCAAAGCCCGCAACTCGAACACAGCCTTTTGTCAACCACAGGAATTTTAGCCATTTTCCCCTCTCCTTTGCCAGTCTTGATAAAAGTATATCACGGCGGGCCGTAAGGCCCGTTTTTAAATTCATGTCAGGCACACCCGGCACGCGCCCGACTGGCCCGCGCGCGAGAGAACCTGCTCTTTGCTGCCGTAGCGGTAAACCGTTATGCCCTTGCAGCCGAGCCTGTATGCGAGTGAGTATATTCTCTTCACGTCTCCCGGAGTCGCCTCCTCAGGGAGGTTGATTGTCTTGGAGACGGCATTGTCCGTATACCTCTGGAACTCCGCCTGCATCATTACGTGCCGCTCCGGCGGGATTTCGAGGGCGGTTCTGAAAACATCCTTAATCTTTTCCGGTATCCCGGAGAGCTTCGACACTCCGCCGCTTGTGTCGATTTCCCGGAGCAGACTGTCGGAATGAAACCCTTCCCTTTTTGCCGTTGCGAGGAAGACGCGATTGACTTCGCGGAGATCTGAGCCGTCCAGGACCCGACGGACGAACGAGAGCGCGAAGAGCGGCTCGATTCCGCTCGACGTCCCGGCGATGATGCTGATTGTGCCTGTGGGAGCAATCGTCGTTACGGTGGCGTTACGCATATGTTTGAGGCCCTTTTTCTCCCATGCGCTTCCATTGAAGTTCGGGAAATTCCCGCGTTCTCTTCCCAGTTCCGAGGATTTTTTCACAGCCTCTTCGCTTATGAACCGCATGACTTCTCCGCCGAGCTTCACGGCCTCGTCCGAGTCGTAGGGAATGCCGAGCATGGCGAGCATATCTGCAAGGCCCATCACGCCGAGACCTATTTTCCTGTTCGCGCGGGTTATTCTTGTTATCTCCGGGAGCGGATAGACGCTCGCGTCGATTACGTTGTCCAGGAACTGCACTCCGTCCCGTACGGTATCCCGAAGGCCGTCCCAGTCCATGCCTGCCTTGCGGCCCTGGACGAACCGGCTCAGGTTGACGGATCCAAGGTTGCAGGACTCGTAAGGCAGAAGGGGCTGCTCCCCGCAGGGGTTTGTCGCCTCTATTATTCCGGCGGACGGCGTAGGGTTGAAGGCGTTTACCCTGTCTATGAAAATAACCCCTGGGTCGCCAGTCTTCCAGGCCATCAGGGCGGTTAAATCCCATATCTCCCGCGCCGGGATTTTCTTTATTATCCGCCCGTCCCTGGGGTTTTCAAGCGGGAAATCCGACCCGTCGTCGAGTGCCCGCATGAACGAATCCGGTATGCTTACGGAGAGGTTGAAGTTCCCGAAAGAGCCCTTTTCCTTCGCCCGGATGAATTCCATGATGTCGGGGTGGTCCGCGCGCAGCATACCCATGTTCGCGCCGCGGCGTCTGCCGCCCTGCTTTATGACGTCTGTAGCCTGGTCGAATATCCGCATGAACGACACCGGGCCACTTGCCGCCGAGCCGGTGGATTTCACGATGTCGTTCTTTGGCCTGAGGCGCGAAAAGGAAAACCCCGTCCCGCCGCCGGACTGGTGAATCCTGGCCATGGCGGAGAGCGCGCCGAATATCTTCCTTACGCTGTCTTCCACTGGTATGACGAAGCAGGCGGAATACTGCCTTATCCTCGTGCCGGCGTTCATGAGCGTCGGGGAGTTAGGTAGGAATTTAAGCTCCGACATCATCCGGAAATAAATCTCCTCGCGTTCCCGTCCTTTGCCTGGCGAGTATATTCCGTCTGCCGCCGAGACGGTTTGCGCAACCCTTCTGAACAGGCCCTCAGGTGTCTCGATTACCCTGCCTTCGCGGTCTTTCCTTAAGTATCTTCTCTCAAGTACCCGGAGTGCGTTTTCAGTCAGTTCGATTCCCATTCCGCTCAAAGCCCCACGCCAGGAATAATCTGGCCGCATTCACATGCGCCGTTTTTTATGTAATTGCCGGTCATCGCGTTCCCGTGCCTGGTAATGAGAACCCTGCCGCAGGCGGGGCATTTCGTATCCTCGCCGCCGTGTCCTGGCGCGTTGCCTTCATAGACGTATTTCAGCCCCTCTTCCAGGCCAATCTTTCGCGCAAGGGATAATGTCGAGAGCGGTGTAGGGGGCTGGTCCATAAGCCTGTATGCCGGGTAGAAGCGCGATACGTGCCATGGAATCTCAGGGCTTAATGAGGCTATGAACCGGGCAATGCCCCTAAGCTCGTCCTCGGAGTCGTTATGGTTCGGGATTACCAGCGTCGTAAGTTCTATCCATATCCCGGCTTCGTGGTAGTTTAGTATGGACTCGAGGACGAGTTCGAGCTTCGCCCCGCAGACCTTGAGATAAAAATCGGAAGTGAATCCTTTCAGGTCTATATTTGCCGCATCGAGATACGGTCTTATCGTTTTCAGGGCTTCGGGCGTGATATATCCGTTTGTAACGAAGACGTTTTTAAGCCCGGCCTCGTGCGCCAGCCTTGCCGTATCGAACGCAAGCTCGAAGAATATGGTCGGTTCGGTGTATGTATAAGATATGCTCTCGCAGCCGTATTTCAACGCCTCTTCCACAATTGATTCCGGCGGGAACGGCTCCCCGGCGATGAACTTTGCGTCCCTCGGCATCTGGGCGATGTCGGCGTTCTGGCAGAAGAGGCATTTGAAATTGCAGCCGGGTGTTGCTATGGAATAGGAGCGGGAGCCGGGATGGAAGTGAAAAAGCGGTTTTTTTTCTATGGGGTCGATATGCCGAGCGATGACCTTGTCGTAGACCAGGCTGTAGAGTGTCCCGTCACGGTTTTCCCGGACCTGGCAGACGCCTCTCGAACCCTCCCGTATCCTGCACCTGTGCCCGCACAGGAAACAGTATACTTTTTTATCCTCGAGCGGCTCCCAGAGAGAAGCCTGTTTCATGCGAGGCCTCCCGTCCGCGCCTTATCCCATAATCCTTCCGCCGTCCACGGAGAGGTTCGTGCCCGTGACAAACCGGCCCGCTTCCGAGCAGAAAAAGAGCACTGCCCCGGAAACGTCCTCCGGCGTGGCGAGCCTGCCAAGGGGCGTGGAGTCTTTTATGGCCTGAAGCACGGATGCGTTAGTGTTAGGCGCCTCCTCCGTCAGGACGAAACCGGGCGAGACCATGTTGACGGTAACGCCCCACGGCCCCGCCTCTGCGGCAAGATTCCTTGTAAAACCGAGAAGCCCGCCCATTGCCGAGGTGAGGGCGCTATAGCCTTTCACGGGCTGGATGAGCATGTTGTTGCCTATGTTGACAATCCTGCCCCAGCCTCCTGACTTCATGCCGTCTATTACCCTCCGGGAGAGATGGAAGGCGGGGCGCAGTATGCTGTCCATGTGGGCCTGGTGCTCATCCCAACCGGACTTCAGAAACACATTCCGCATTATGCGTCCGTGGGCGTTGTTAATTAAAATGTCCACGCCGCCGAAAGCCTCTTCGGCCTCCGAGACAAGCCGCCCGGCCCCTTCCGGAGTAGATACGTCCGCCTTTACGGATATTGAAGACGGGTTTATCTTTTTAAGCGAATCGAGCGCGTCCTGCGCCTTTTTTTCGTTTGCAATATAATTTATGGCCACGTCCGCCCCGGCGTTTGCCAGGGCCTGCGCGACGGCAAAACCCACCCCGCGCGACGAGCCTGAAACCACGGCCCTCCTGCCGGAAAGCGAAAGACTGAATCCCGTCATGCCGCCGCGTCCACCTGCGAATACACGCTCTCGTTTTTAAACGCCCTTATGAGGCGCACCGTGCGCATAGTCTCCTTGTCCAGGACGTCCATGTATGCCGACCACAATCCGAGCCCGGCCAGCATGGCCAGGTATGTGCCGTTGATAGCCGGACGCACGTCCCTTGCAGACCCGGCGGAGATGTTGGAGAGCCAGCAGGTCGTCCTGATGGGCGGCTCGACAAGCTCGCGCAGGCCGTAGAGCGTCTCCTGCACG
>JAKAHE010000056.1 GCA_021815285.1 Nitrospirota bacterium | reverse complement strand
CGCCGGAGCGGAGCGCCAGGGAGACGAGCCTGCCGGTCGCCTCGGTCTGGGACGTGGCGCAGCCGCCGGACTTGCCCATCATCGCGAACAGCTCGCAGAGCCCCTTCTCGTCCTCGTTTATGGTGATGTAAAGCCTGCCGCAGCCGGTGTTTATCTGGCGCGTGTAGCCGCGGGTGAACTCCGGGCGCGGGCGGGGCTTCACCTTGCCGGGCGCCTCCTTAATCTCCCCTCTCCCCTCCGTGGGAGAGGGGCCGGGGGTGAGGGCTGAGGCGGCCTTGGCCTCCCTGGTCTTCCCGGTCGAGAGCACCTGCTCGTCCTTCGAGCCGTCCCGGTATATCGTAACACCCTTGCAGCCCAGGCTGTATGCAAGGCGGTAGACCTCCTCGACATCCCCGATTTTCGCATCGTGGGAGAAATTTACGGTCTTCGAGACGGCGTTGTCCGTGTATTCCTGGAAGGCCGCCTGCATCTTCACGTGCCAGGCGGGCGCTATGTCGTGCGCCGTGACAAAGAGCCTTCGTATGTCCTCCGGGACCTCTTTTATGTCCGCCACCGTGCCGTGGTGGGCGATCTTTCTCATAAGCTTGTCGGAGTAGAAGCCGCGCTCCTTTGCGACCGCAGCGAAGTAAGGGTTCACCTCCACCAGTTCGTCCTTGTCCATTACCGTGCGGATATAAGACACGGCAAACAGTGGCTCTATCCCGCTGCTGCACCCGGCGATTATCGAGAGCGTCCCGGTCGGGGCGATGGTCGTGACCGTGGCGTTACGCATTTTGCGCCCGCCTTCACTGTCGTATGCGCTCCCATCGAAGTTCGGGAACACGCCGCGCTCGCCCGCCAGTTCCTCGGATGCGGCCTTGGCCTCGGAGTCTATAAACTTCATCGCGCTTCTGCCAAGGGATACGGCATCGTCCGAATTATACGGGATACCGAGCTTTATGAGCATGTCGGCAAAGCCCATTATGCCGAGTCCTATCTTCCTGTTGCCCCTCGTCATATCCGATATTTCCGGAAGCGGATAGCGGTTCATGTCTATGACGTCGTCGAGGAAGCGCACCGAGGCCCTGACGGTCTCCTTCAGCTTGCCCCAGTCAACGGAATTGCCATCGACCATGTTCGAGAGGTTTATGGAGCCGAGGTTGCAGGACTCGTGCGGCAGGAGCGGCTGTTCTCCGCAGGGGTTGGTGGACTCTATCTCTCCGATGTGCGGCGTGGGGTTGTCGCGGTTCAGCCTGTCGAGAAAGACGATGCCGGGGTCTCCCGTCCTCCATGCGAGTTCCACGATCTGGCCGAAGACCATCCGGGCCGGGAGTTTTTTAACCGGCTTGCCGGAGCGCGGGCTTACGAGGTCGTAATCCAGGCCCTTGTCCACGGCCTCCATGAACTTCTCTGTGATGCCGACGGATATGTTGAAGTTATTATACTCGCCGGAGGAGTCCTTGCAGTTTATGAACTCGATGATGTCGGGGTGATCAACCCTCAGTATCCCCATGTTCGCGCCGCGCCTTGTCCCGCCCTGCTTCACGGCCTCCGTAGCCGCGTTGAAGACGCGCATGAAGGAGACCGGACCGGAGGCGACTCCGCCGGTGGACGCGACCTTGTCGTTCGCGGGCCTCAGGCGCGAGAAAGAAAAGCCCGTGCCGCCGCCGGACTGGTGAATGAGGGCCGTCTTCTTGATGGTGGAGAATATGCTCTCCATAGTGTCTTCTATCGGAAGCACGAAACACGCGGAGAGCTGCTGGAGTTCCCTCCCGGCGTTCATGAGCGTGGGGGAATTCGGCAGGAAGTCAAGCCCGGCCATCATTTCGTAGAACCCGCGCGAGACGGCCTCGGCCTCTTCCTTTGACTTGCCGTAGTTTGTCTCAGCCCGGGCGATGTTCTCTGCGACGCGCAAGAACATTTCCTCCGGCGTCTCGACGGGATTGCCGTCCTCCCCTTTTTTGAGGTATCTCTTCTCAAGCACTTTTATGGCGTTGCCGGTCAATATCAGTTTCCTTTCATGCGCCGGATAATCCGGGGCGGCATCTGAGGCTGGAGCATCCGAGAACTGGGGGTCGAATGACGCGACTGGCCGCCGCGCCGCCTTTCGATTAGCCGGCGGTCTATCCTCATCCGCCGGATCTACGGGCTGAAGCCGGGCCGTCTGGTTAAAGAAATCCTTCTGCCTGCCAGTTCTGGGGCCTTCCGCCGCCTTCCCGCCGGCCTCCTCGAATGCCATAAGCCGCCTCCGATTAATAAGTATAACTTATCAAAAAACAAATAAAAACACGCCTTGGAATGGTTCTGACGAATAAAGCGAGCGAAGACCGAACGTATTATTTTGTAGCCTTTTTATTATACACCACAATATATTGGAGTCAACTGGATTTTTGACTTTTTTACACGGAGAATAAAAAACACGGCGGAATATGCGAAATATAGAAACGTGCGCCTGGCGCATCGCCCGGCAAAAATCCCCGGACGGTTTTCAGGCCGTGCGGATTGTCCCGATTTTATGGATGTCATGGAAATAAACGGGGCTGCGGCTTCACCCCGGGCTTTTTTACGACCCGGCCTTTATTTCCTCTATTTCCTTGCGTATTATTTCCTCGGCAAGACCCGGGACGACCTCCCAGGCGATCTTCTCGACTATGGCCGGAACGACTTCCCACACCACCTTCTCGGCTATCGACGGAACGGTCTCCCATGCCGCCTTTTCCGCCACGCCCGGCATCACCTCCCATGCCACCTTCCCGGCAACGTCGGATGAATTTCCGGAGATTATCTCGCGGACCTTCGTCTCGACAAGCCTGCGGAGGTCTTCCCCGACGGGAAGAGCGGCTTCGGATCTGCCTGATGTGGGCCGGACGGCTTCCGGAGCGGCCTTGGCAACCGGCGCGGAAAACGCCGGAACCTCGGTTTCCGCTTCTTCGGCCTCTACCGCCTCTTCGGCTTCCTCCGCAAAATCAGCAAACGGGGCGTGCATGAAATCGTCCATTCCGGGCGCTTCCCCAGGCTGGCCGAACGCCTGCAACCCGGCTTCAGGCTCCGCTTCCGCCGCCTCGGCAGGGGCTTCCTCGGCCATGAATATGGAATCGTCGTCGTCCGCCAGGAACGCCTCAGCCGCGGACTCTTCTGCCTCGACCGCCGCTTCGACCGGCAGGCTGTCCCAGGGCATTCCGTTGTCCACTGAGCCCGAAGAACCGACAGGCGGAGGAGGCGCAGGCGGCAGACCGGCAGCCGCCCTGCCCGGCTTCCCGGCCATATCAGCCGGCGGCGCAGACATCGGGCGGGCAGCCTCGCTTGCGAGGTTTGCCCGCTCCCACAGCTCGTCCTCCGAAATCACCTCCGTGGCCCCGGCGAGAGGCTGGTCGGGGCTTTGCATGTCCACGACGCTCCAGAGGTCGTCCACCGGGTCGGCATCCAGGACTTCGTCGGCAAAAACAGCGTCTTCCAACGGCTCGGCATCCAGGGCTTCGGCCTCAGGCGGTACGGCTTCCGGCGTCTTGGACGCTCTCCTGGCAATGAGATCCTTTACCTTGTTTATAAGCTCCGAGGACTCGAAAGGCTTGACGATATGGCCGTCCGCCGCCGATGCGGCGGCAAGGTCGGCGTCGAAATTCTCGAAGGTTCCCGCAAGCAGAACTACCGGGGTGTTTTTCAGTGCGGAGTCTTGTTTTACGGCCATCGAGAGCTGATAGCCGTCCATGCGGGGCATGACGATATCCGCAAGGATAATGTCAGGCGCGGCCTTCCTTGCCGCATCCAGCGCGGCCTGGCCGTCGCCGAAGGCCGTAACCTCGAAGTCCTCTTCGGAGAGGGTAAGTTCCACGACCTTCTGTATCGTAATGCTGTCGTCCGCCAGATAAACCTTGTATGGCATAGTTCCTCCATGGGGCGCACGTCATGTCCTTTATAATACAAATAGGGGATAAAATCAATTTATTTGTTTATAAAAGACCGCCTGGATTGATTCATGGCGCAATTATAAATAAATTTTAATAAATCGTCTCGGTCAGTTCAAAACCGGCGAAAACGCAAAATGTGATTTCAATGTTTTCAAGGGGTTATATGGGCAAAGGGTGGATTCTTCGCTGCGCTCGGAATGACATGTTTTTATGACGCAACTTACTGTAATATAAAAGAAAAATGCCGATGAAATCTGTCAGAAACGCCCCCTTCCCCGCGCCATGTTTTTGATACGAACCGGCCTGTTTCAGGGCATTTTTCGTTATGTTTTACATACCGCCGAAAATTTGAGGATTTTCCTTGGATAATCCTGGACAGACAATGAGTTATCACGTTTGGTAGTAACGTCTCCTGAAAGTGAACTTCGCCAATCGGGCGGCAAGAAATGGAACAACTCGGATGGGTATTGCGAGTTATTCCTATTTTGTAGCTGCCCCATTTATGGGCCGGGGTTGAAAGTCGCCCGATGAATCGGGCAGCTACGAATCAGGTAAAATACGGATTCTTCGGCGGCTGCCCCAGAATGACAATCATGTCATTGCGAGGAGCCGAAGGCGACGCGGCAATCTCAGATTTAAAACCTGAGATTGCTTCGCTTCGCTCAGAATGACAGGCAAAGCCAAGTCTCC
Organism: Nitrospirota bacterium; assembly: GCA_021815285.1. Taxonomy (GTDB): domain Bacteria; phylum Nitrospirota; class JACRHJ01; order JACRHJ01; family JACRHJ01; genus JAKAHE01. The sequence continues at coordinate 6,683 of JAKAHE010000056.1, read as the reverse complement.
GGATTCCCGCCGGAGCCTGCCTTAGGTCATGTATAAAGCCGGGGCGGGAATGACGGTTCTATTTACATGCTCTGCTAAATTACCCACGCAATGCTTAGAGAGAACCCTACAGTATTTTAATAATTTTTTCTGCGACAAGGTAGGATTCCTTTACGCAGTCGTTCAAGCCAACCCCGCGGTATGCGTTCCCGGTGAAGAAAAGGCCGGGGTATTTTTTCTCGGCGTAATCGAGCCTTGCGAGCCTCTCCGAGTGCCCCAGGGTATACATGGGGATGGCCTTTTCGTGCCGGAATATGCGGGTAAGTTCCGGGGCGGCATTCAGGGCCATGGTTATCCTGAGCTCATCCAGGGTAAGCTTCGAAAGCTCGTCGTCCGGCAGAAAAGGCGTTTTATAGTCCCGCCCGCCGCCAAGCATGGTCCTGATGGACGCCCGGCTCTCCGGCGCCCTGTCCGTAAAGACGCTCGAGTCCCAGAGGCATCCTATAATCTTCCGGGGCTCGTCCGCGGCGACAAGAAAGCCGAAGCCGTCAAGATCCGTGTGAAGCTCGGTTTTTCTGAACCCCATGCCCACCACGGACATAGGGACATATTCTATCTCGGAAAGCGTTTTTGATACCTGCGGGTCGAGTGGGGAAAGAAAATCCATTGCGGTATAAGCCGGCGCGGCGGTGATGAAAATATCGGTTTCGACGGGCGCGTCAAGCCCTTCGGCGGACACTATAAACCTGCCGTTTTCCCGCCTGACTCCCGTTACGCCTGCGCCAAGCAGGAGATTACCTTTGAATGACCTGCCGAGGGCGTCGGTCAGGACGTCAAGGCCGCCCTTGAATGTGGTAAGCACGCCGCCAGGCCCGGCGGGGCCTGAGCCGGTCGAGCCGGTTGATTGGTTTCGGGCCCGCCGCTTCTCCTTCATCTTCCCGAACATCCCTTTGAAAAGCCCGCCGTATTCCTGTTCCAGTTTATAAATGGTCGGAAAACACGACCTGATACTCATCCTCTCCGGGTCTCCGCCGTAGACTCCCATGGCCATAGGCGCGATGAGCCTGTCCAGCGCCTCCTGCCCAAGCCGCCTCCTGACGAAATCCGCAAGTGACTCGTCTGCTTCTTCGGTACGCCGAGGAATTACATATTCCTTCAGAATCCTAAACTTTCCGCGCCAGGACAGAAGCCCGCCCAGCAGGAAACCGGCGGGAGAGAGCATGTTCAACCTGCCGCCGGAGTATATATACCGTTTCCTCGCGGCGTCGTTGCTTGGAAGGAGAAGGTCTTCAATCCCGATCTTCCTTGTCAGGGCCAGCGTGTCCGGCTTGTTGTTAAGAAAACCGTTCGGCCCCCACTCCATTATGTATCCGTTTTCGTGGTGCGTGCGAATCTTGCCGCCGACGCGCCCATCAGCCTCAAGGAGGAATATCTCCGCATCCTTCCCTGCGGCTTCGAGCTTCTCCCGGATTGCATACGCGAGCGAAAGCCCGCTTATTCCCGCCCCGGCAATGGTTATGCGCATGTAGGTTCTCCTTTACTCGTCCCCGAACAGCCGGCGAAATACCCGGAGTCTCCACCACATCCCGTCAATCGGCGGCTCGGCTGTGACGGGCCGCTTGTTCTCGTAGAGCGCCCTGTATTCGGAACCGAGGAAATTCCTGCTGTGCCCGCCGTCATGCCCGTAGTAGCGCATCTCGAATTTCTTGCGCTTGTCTTTCGGGGAGTTATGATTGAAATCCCGCACAAGGCTGTGATACTCCTCCTTGCCGATGTCGCGCCTGGCATGGCATTCGTATTTCGGATTGAAATATTTCACCCGGCAGCCGTGCGAGACGAGGTTCTTGAAAAACCTGCTGTCCTCGAAGCCGTAAGCGCCTGAGAACTCCTCGTCGTATCCCCAGTATTTCAGGAACCGCGCGCGAGACATAAGGAAAATGTTCGCGCTCCCCTTTACCTTTCCTTTCGGCATACTGCTCAGCCGGAACTTGTAGATGTTCCTGCCGCAGGACTCAAGCTCCGCGGCGGCCTTCAGCGTTTCCTCGGGGAACTCGTGGTCGATGTCCGTCAGGAGGATGCTGTCGGACTTCGCATGGGCGGCGCCTATATTTCTCGCCCCAGGCTGGTTCCAGGGCGTGTCCCTGTCTATTCTAAGCCATTTTATGTTCAGGTCGAATTCCGGAATTTCAAAAGTTATCGGCGAGCCGTCGTCAACGACGACGAAATGTATCCTGTCAAGAAGCGCCGGGTCGTAGCCCTCGTAGCGATGGAGCAGCCTTATCAGCGCGTCGGGCGATTTCTGGTTGAAATAAAAATGCGTTACGTAGGTCAGCCGTATATGAGACCAGTCGGCATGATTAGGGATTACGAGGGACTTGTAAAAGTGTTCTATGTAATCCCCGCCCTGGTCTATGCAGGTCTGCTTAAGCTTAAGCGGGCCGATACTTTCCGGAAGCTTCTTGTCCGGGAAGAAATTGTATTCGACAAGCTGATTGTAAAAAAGCCTGTTGAAGAGGTTTTTGCTCAAGGTTTGCGCCCAGGGCCATGAGCGGACTATAAAAAAACGTCTGCCGCTTAAGAGCCTCCAGTACGTAAAAAGGAACTGGTCGAAATCCGAGGCGGTATGCATTACGTGAAACGGAAAAACGGAATACAGAGAAGAAAGCGTTTTTCTGCTTCGCAGGGCCTCCGGAAGCGCGCGCCGGGAAGAACCGCCGTCGAATTCTATAAATGCGTCCTTGAGGACATTTCCCCATAGATTGCCGGTATTGCGGGGAATAAGTATTTTTATGTCGCACGACTCGCCCGCGCGCCCAAGGATGCCTGCGCAGTAATCCCTGTGCGCCTGGGTGATATTTTTATCGAGACAGCTTAGAAGTATCCGTGGCCGCATTTCGATATTATATAGAAATATCGATATTAATCAATCAACTTGTTGGAGCGGGCGGGGGAGCGGGGTGCGCAAGGCCGCGACACTATATCTTGAGCTTCGGGTCGAGCCAGTCGCGAAGCGAGTCGCCCAGGATGTTGAAGGACAGCACCGTGACGGCGATTGCCAGGCCTGGGAATATGACCATCCACGGCGCCGAGAGGATATAATCGCGCGAAAGGCTTACCATCGCCCCCCAGGTCGGCGCGGGCGGCTGGACGCCGAGGCCAAGGAAGCTTAGAGCGCTTTCCGCAAGGATGAAGGAGCCAACCTTCAGGCTCCCCGCGACGATTATCAGCGGAAGGCAGTTTGGCAGAATATGCCGGAACATTATCCTCACCGGGCCCGCCCCGGACGCCCTCGCCGCCTCCACGAACTGCTGCTCCTTCATCGAGAGCGCCATCCCGCGCGCGAGCCTTGCGAACGACGCCCAGCCCACGACGGACAGCGCCAGCATCACGGTATATTTTCCCGGCGGAAGTACGACGGTTATGCCGATGGCCAGAAGCAGGCTTGGGAATGCCATCACCATGTCCGTGAGCGCGGTCATCGCGGAGTCAACGATTCCGCCCGTGTATCCTCCGACCGTCCCGATTACTACGCCGATAATCATGGAAATCAGCGCGGAGAAAAAGCCGACCAAAAGCGATACCCGCGCCCCGTATATCACGCGTGAAAATACGTCCCGGCCCATGTTGTCCGTCCCCATCCAGTGCCCCCAGGACGGCGCGAGCCTCAGCGCGTCGAGATTAATCCTGAGCGGGTCGTAAGGGGAGATGACGTTCGCCAAAACCGCCATAAGAACCAGCGCGGCGATTATCAGCGCGGATATAGAGGCGGTTTTATTTTTCTTTAAAGAATTTATCATAAATCAACTGCGAAAATGATTCTCTAAGTGTCATTCCGATTTATTCAGGTGTCATTCTGAGCGAAGCGAAGAATCTGCTTTTTCAAACCAATCTTCACTCAAATCATGCCACAGAGGATTGACTGATTCTATTAATTCAACCTTCCTGTTTCTCAGCCATCCCTTTATCTGTTTTTCCCGTGTTATGGCAGATTTAATATCGCTGCTCTCCTCATAATAAACGAGTCTGTCTATTCTATATTTGGAAGAAAAACCGGGAACCAATTTTTGTTTGTGTTCATACATTCTGCGTTGGAGATTATTTGTAACACCCGTGTAAATTCTTCTCGATTTACTGGAGATAATATAAATGAAATATTGTTTCATAAAAAAGCAGATTCTTCGCTTCGCTCAGAATGACAGCCAAGTTACCGCCTCCCATATCTTATCCTCGGATCTATATACGCGTACGCGATGTCCGCGAGCATGTTGAAGAACACGAACGCGGCGCTTCCCACGAGCACCGTGCCGAGGATTACCGGGTAGTCGCGCTTCATTATGCCGTCAAGCGCATACCTGCCAAGGCCGTTCCAGCCGAAGATGGTCTCGGTAAGGACGGAGCCGTTTAAGAGACTCCCGAAGTCAATCGCAACAAGCGTTATCACCGGAATCAGCGCGTTCCTTAGCGCGTGCTTCGCAACGACGAAAAACGGCGACAAGCCCTTCGCCCGCGCGGTCATAATGTACTGCGAGCCGAGCGCCTCGATTAAACTCATGCGCGTTATGCGGGCGACGAACGCGGCGGAGTTAAGCCCCAGTGTAGCCGCCGGCAGGACGAGATAGGCCGGGTCTCCGCCGCCTGTCCCGGACGGCGGGAAAATCGGGAGTATGAACGCGAACAGCAGCATGAAAATAAGCCCGACCCAGAACACGGGGAGCGATATTCCGGCAAGCGATATAGCGGAGAAAACCTTCTCCCAGGCCCCGCCGCGGTTCACGGCTGAGAGTATGCCGAGTATCGTGCCGAAGAAGACTGATATGAGCATCGCGGAAAAGGCGAGACGGAGAGTGTTCGGGAACTTCTCCATGATGTCCTTTGCGACGTCGCGCCTGGTGTAATAGGATTTCCCCAGGTTCCCGTGGGCGAGGAGTTTAAGGTAGCCTATGAACTGCTGCGGCAGGGGCTTGTCTTCGCCAAGCTCCCTGCGTATGGCCGCGATTGCCCGCGGGTCCGCCCGCTCTCCCACAAGACCTATGGCCGGGTCTCCGGGTATCGCCCGAAGCAGGAGGAAGGTAACCAGGGCAAGCCCAAGCAGGGTTGGTATGGCGATGATGATGCGTTTGATTATGTAAAAAATCACTTCTTTTCCAGCGCCGTCAGCACCATGTCAAGCACGGCTTTCTGGCTGGCGTCGTGTTTGTTCAGGACGCACAGGCAAAGGCCCATGGGTATCGCCTCGTGCAGGTAGTCCGCGTCGCGTCCGGAAATTATGATTATCTTCTTTTTGTCCAGGCCGAGGGAGGTGGCGTACATAAGGAGCTTCTTGCCGTCCACTGCGGGCATCTCGAGGTCTATAACCAGAAGGTCGAGGGAGTTGTCTATCAGGGACAGGGCCTTTATTGGGTCCTGGCAGGTAATGGTCTCTATGCCCGGAAAATTCTCCCGGATGTGCCGGGAAAGCTCCTTGAGCATCGCCGGGTCGTCGTCCACGTAAAGTAAACGTTTCATCAAAGGAATTTTAATACCGGCGGGGGTGTAAAGTCAATAATTGACTTGAGTGCGGTTTTAAGGATAAAATTGCCGGATGGATAAAAGAGGCGGCATAAAGGCGGTGTTTTTCGACCTGGGCAAGGTGCTGTTGTTGTTCAACCACGAGAATATCGTGGAAAGGCTGTTATCCAAAACCGATGCGGACGTCGATACCAGGAACGCCCTTTTTGCCTTTCTTTTCGATGCGGAAAGCGGCCTTTGCAACCTCTACGACGAAGGACTTATCTCATCGCAGGACTTCTACCGGGAGATAGATTCCCGCTTTCCATTAAACGCCTCGTACGTCGAATTTACCGGCTTGTGGAACGACATATTCACTGAAAACAGGGACGTCTCCGCATTGATGGGCGAAGTCCGCAAAAAAAGGCCGGTATACCTCCTCTCGAACGTCAACGAGCTTCACTGGGAGTTCTGCCGGGAGAAGTTCGGGTGCTTAAGGCGGATGGACGGCTGGGCGCTCTCGTATAAAATCAAGTCCAAGAAACCCAAGGCAGCCATATACAGGGCGGCCCTGGAAATGGCGGGCGCCGGGCCTGGCGAGAGCGTATTCATAGACGACCTGGCCGAGAATACCGAGGCCGCAGAGGAAAACGGGATAAAGGGAATAACCTTCACGGGCGCGGCCTATCTGCGGGAGACGCTCCTGTTGTCGGGCCTTATTTAGAAGGTCCTACAAAGGGAAATCCGACGGGATGCGGCGCATTTAAAATTATTGAGCTTCATGTATCCCTGTGATATTATCGCGTGCATGAACACCCTATTCTACGGCGATAACTTAAACGTCCTGCGGGAGAGCATCAAGGACGAGTCCGTCGATTTGATATACCTCGACCCGCCGTTCAACTCCAAGCGGGACTACAACATACTCTACCGGGAGCCGATGGGCGGGTCTTCGTCGGCGCAGATTACCGCGTTCGATGACACGTGGCACTGGACGGACGAGGCGGAGCGCGCATACCAGGAGATTCTTGACTCCGGGCACATCCAGCTTATCGAGATGATGAAGGCGTTCCGGGCGTTCGTCGGCGTCAACGACGTTATGGCCTATCTCACGATGATGGCGATACGACTGGTAGAGCTTCGGCGCGTGCTGAAACCGACGGGGAGCCTGTATCTCCACTGCGACCCGACGGCGAGCCATTACCTGAAGATTCTGC
>JAKAHE010000232.1 GCA_021815285.1 Nitrospirota bacterium | reverse complement strand
CCGCCCGCATGATTCCGGGGATTACGTGCTTTATGCGCGTATTGCAGGCCATGATTATGACCTTGTGATCCCGGAGCGCGCGGAATATCGGGTCGGAGGAAACCAGGAAGGCCTTGGCTGCGCTTCCCAGCTTTTTCGTTACCTGCGGCGGCCTTTTGTCCATCAGCTTCTGTGCGTTCTGTGCAAGTCCCATAACCCCTCCTCTGTGGAATATGTGAATGTGTCAGAATGTAGCGTAAAATCAATATTATAGCAGGCAGAGCGGGTTTTGCCAACCGGATGTTATAATATAATAGTCGGCGAGTTTAATTTCAAGCTTTTCCTTGCAGTATATTTTGAAGGCGAATATAATTCGCTCTGGGGAGGGGCCTATGGAGAAGAAAACGACGTTGTGGCTGGATATTTACACCACCTATGACGAGTCCGAGGCCGCTATTATCCAGGGTTTCCTGGAAAACGAAGGAATCCCCTGCCGTGTCGAGTCGTCCAGGGTCTCCCAGATACCAGTTTCTGTCGGGAAGATTGGCGAGATAAGGATATTTGTGCATCCGGAGGATTTTGACAAGGCCGCAAAAATCATGGAGGCAGCAAGGGCCCAGAAGCCGGACGAAGCCGGACGAAAGGCTTCAAGCGGGGAATGACTTGCATGATCGCGTCCTTGCGAGGGCCGATTTTGGCCCGTGGCAATCTCAGTATTTTAAACCCGAGATTGCTTCGCTTCACTCGCAATGACAGCCATTGGGCTTGAGGAGGCTATTCTGAGTCTTACGCTTGGCGGACAGCTTGAATTAACCGCAAAAAAATACCCTTCCAGGACGGCGCTTTCGTTCGAGGGCCGGAAAATCTCCTACCGCGAGTTCGACGGTCTCTCTGCGGCCTTCGCGGATTCGCTGGCGGCCCTTGGCGTTAAGAGGGGCGGGGCCGTAGCAATCCTTCTTAACAATTCCCCGGAATTCGCCATAGCGTATTTCGGGATTGCCAAGGCAGGGGCTGCCGCCGTGCCCCTGAATACCTTCCTTACCGTGCCGGAAATACAGTATATCCTGTCCGACTGCGGGGCAAAAATACTCGTAACGGCGCCGGAATTCAGGGACAGGGCGGAGGCGCTGCATGGTATCGATATTATCTCGACCGGGGGCGCTTTTGAAGAGATGGTGAGCGGGCGCAATAAATTGCGCCCCTTCGATAACCCCTCCACTTCCGGGAAAGAGGCAGGGGGTGAGGACATCGCCGCCATTCTCTATACCTCCGGGACGACGGGAAAACCGAAGGGCGTGGTGCTCACGCACGAAAACCTCCTTTCCAACGCCCGTTCCTGCGTAAAGATGTTCAAGGTTACAAGAAAGGACAGGTTTCTCCTGTTCCTTCCGATGTTTCACGCATTCTCTTTCATGGTATGCCTGCTCCTTCCGGTAACTATCGGCGCAAGCGTAATAATCCTTCGCTCCGTGAAACCCTTCTCGAACGTCATAAAGGCCGTCGTATTCGGGCGCGCGTCTTTTTTCATAGCCATTCCGCCAGTTTACAACCTGCTGTCCATGAAACGCTTCCCGAGACTGATATTGAGGTTGCTCCCGCTGAGGATTTGCGTTAGCGGCGCGGCCCCGCTTTCACGTGATACGCTCGCTCGCTGGGAGAAGAACTACCCCATACCGCTCCTTGAGGGATACGGCCTGACGGAGGCCTCGCCGGTAGTCTCGTGCAATCCGCTCGACGGCCCGAGAAAGCCCGGCTCCGTCGGGCTGCCCCTGCCTGGCGTCGAGACGCGTATACTGGCGGAGGATGGTGCGGAGCTGCCGCGCGGACAGGTGGGGGAAATTGCCGTACGGGGGCCTAACGTCATGAAGGGCTATCTGAATGCGCCTGAGGCTACTGCCGAGACATTAAAAGACGGCTGGCTGCATACCGGCGACCTGGGATACATCGACGAGGACGGATACATCTTCATAGTGGACAGAAAAAAGGACCTTATAATATCGCACGGGATGAACATATATCCGAGGGAAATCGAGGAGGCGCTCTACGCGCATCAGGCTGTGCGCCAGGCGGCGGTGGTAGGAGTCGCAGACGAGGGCCGGGGAGAGGTTCCAAAGGCCTTCGTATCCCTGCACGAGGGCCATGCCTTGACCGAAAAAGAACTGAAGACCTTCCTCAAGGAACGCATAGCCTCTTACAAGCTCCCACGGCACGTGGTCTTCATGGACGCCCTTCCGTCTAATTCCACCGGCAAGATATTAAAAAAGGAACTGAGAAAATAGAGGGCATTCAGGCATCCAGCAGGTCTTCCTTCCTGAACGTTCTGATAAGGACGTCCGCCGCCTCCGGGTCGAACTGCTTTCCGGACGCCGCCCTTATTTCCTCGATTGCCTCCTCGAAGCTCCCGGCTGGTTTGTAGCTTTCCGGGTTTGTCATGACGTCGAATGCCTCGGCGAGTCCGACTATCCTTGCCCCGAGCGAGATGTCGCTGCCCTTGAGTCCGGCTGGATAGCCTGAGCCGTCGTAACACTCGTGATGCTCCATGATTATCGGGACAATATCCCTCCATTGTGAAATATCCTTGATCATCTCCGCCCCTATCTGCGGGTGAAGCTTGCATCTTTTCTTTATCTGGTTTTCCACTACGTCGAACTTCAGAAAACCCACGTCGTGCAGGAGTGCGCCGAAATAAACCCTCTTCACATCCTCCTCTCCAAGCCCAAGACCCTTGG
>JAKAHE010000055.1 GCA_021815285.1 Nitrospirota bacterium | reverse complement strand
CGGCAGTTGCCCAAGAATGACAGCAAAAGTAAAATATCGGTATAATGTTTAAGTCGGGGCGTGGCGCAGCCTGGTAGCGCACTTGTCTGGGGGGCAAGGGGTCGTCCGTTCAAATCGGACCGCCCCGACCAATTTTTTTACCCATAAAACTCCCAAAGGAATAGCCGCCGGAAATGGCGGCTGTTTTTTTAACAGATTGCTTATTCTTGCCACAAACGACGACGGCGTTTACTCGCCGGGCCTGAAGATTCTCGCCAACGCTCTTAAACATCTGGGCGATGTGTGGGTCGTCGCGCCGGACAGGGAGAGAAGCGCGGTATCGCACTCTCTGACGCTCCACAGGCCGCTTCTTGTGGAAGAGGTAATGGAGCGCGTCTATTCCGTCAACGGCACGCCGACTGACTGCGTGAACGTCGCCGTCCACGGGATACTTCCGGAGAGACCGGGCCTCGTGGTGTCGGGCATCAACAAAGGGGGCAACCTGGGCGACGACGTGACATATTCCGGCACCGTATCCGCCGCGCTTGAGGCCGCTATAATGGGGATTCCCGCGATTGCCGTCTCGATGGCCGCGCGTGAGGACTTCCTTTTCCAGACGGGCGCAGACTATGCCGCGAGGCTCGCGGGGCAGGTGATAAGAGACGGCCTGAAGAAGGACACGCTCTTAAACGTAAACGTGCCAAATATAGGCCCGGATAAGATAAAGGGCGTAAAGATTACCCGCCAGGGCAGGCGCGTATATGGCGGCTCCGTGTTATCGCGCATAGACCCCAGGGGGAAGAAATACTTCTGGATAGGAGGCGATACGGATAACTGGGTGAAAGACCCCCTCGCCGACCACGAGGCGGTCAAGGCCGGATACATATCCGTTACGCCGCTCACGCTCGACCTGACAGACCACGGATACCTTGATAAGATAAAGGGCTGGGAAGGGATATTAACCCCGGACAAAAGCAGTCTGTCGTTCTGAGGCGCACGTCTTGGACTGTCACTCCGCTTAAATCGTTTTGGGAATGACGTTAAACTACTTCTATCCGGAAATGACAACCATTTTGCCAATCACGGGTTTATGATTCAGAACTTCGATGCGCTCCGGAAAAAGATGGTCGAGGCCCAGCTTATAGCGCGGGGCATAAAGGACCAGCGCGTGCTTCAGGCCATGCTGAAGGTCCCGCGCCATCTATTTGTCGAGGAGGCGCTCTGGGACCGTTCCTATGGAGATTATGCCCTGCCCATCGGCGAGGGGCAGACAATCTCCCAGCCGTACATGGTGGCCATAATGACCGAACTTCTCTCCCCGGAGAAGGACGACAAGGTGCTTGAGATAGGCACCGGTTCCGGGTATCAGGCGGCGGTGCTTGCGGAGATAGTCTCGAAGGTCTGCACGGTGGAGCGAATCGGCGCGCTTGGGATGAGAGCGCGCAAGATACTGGATTTCCTGGGGTATCATAACATAGCGGTCCGCACATTCGACGGCACTTACGGCTGGCGGGACGAGGCCCCTTACGACAAGATAATCGTCACTGCGGCATCTCCGGATATTCCGAAGCCCCTCCTGGAGCAGCTCAAGGAAGGCGGAAGGATGGTTATCCCAATCGGCGACCACTATCTCCAGACCCTTATGGTCGCGGATAAAAAACCGGGCGGCGCGGTTGAATTGTTAGAGAGCGTCAAATGCGTTTTCGTGCCGCTTATAGGCGCGTACGGTTTCAAGACGGACGGGAGGTAGGATGTCCGAAGTGATTATAAAATCCGTCGCGGCATTTGTGATAATCGCCATATCCAGGATCGGCTATGCCGGGATAGCCCTGATGATGGCTATCGAGTCGGCATGCATACCGCTCCCTTCCGAGATAATAATGCCCTTTTCCGGATACCTTGTATACGCGGGACATTTCGGGCTTTTTTATGTCGCCCTTGCAGGGACCGTCGGATGCGTCATCGGTTCCGTCCTCGCTTACTGGGCAGGCGTATACGGAGGGCGGCCCTTCCTGCTCAAATACGGCAGGTATGTGCTTATTACGCCGAGGGATCTCGATTCCGCGGACAGGTGGTTCGCAAGGTTCGGAGAGGGCGCGATTTTTATTTCCCGCCTTCTGCCGGTCGTCAGGACGTTCATATCACTGCCCGCCGGGATCGCCAGAATGAATTTCCCGAAGTTCGTGATATATACGTTCCTGGGTTCTTTCCCGTGGTGCCTGGGGCTTGCCTGGGTAGGCAAGAAAATGGGCGAGAACTGGGATACGCTGGGGAAATATTTTCACCGTATGGACGCGGCAATCGGCGTCCTTATTGTCGCAGGGATTGTGTGGTTTGTCTGGCGGCACTGGCCACGGAAGTCCGTGGCGGCCAGGTAATTCCAAAATCATCTTGAAATAATAAACCCGGAATGCTATTATTAACCACGGATTTGCACGAATTAACACGGATTAAATAGGGTTTTAATCTGCGGTTGGTTATCCCCTGTTTTTAATCCGTGGTTAAATAACTTTTTGACGCGGGCGTAGCTCAGTTGGTAGAGTACAAGCTTCCCAAGCTTGGTGTCGCGGGTTCGAGACCCGTCGCCCGCTCCACTTTTTCCCTTCGTTAGTTTAGTAAAAAACAAGAGATGACAGACGAGAAGGCCTGCTATGATTTCGGCAGGGAATTTGCAAAAAAGGTCAAGGAATTCCATAAAAAGTTCTGACGGAGGGCTTGATGATCTGGAAATGCAGTGTATGCGGTTACGAGTATGACGAAAGAGTGGAAGACACGCCGTTCGAGCAGCTGCCTGACGACTGGCAGTGCCCGGTGTGTTTTGCGGGCAAGGACGCTTTTGAGAAAAAAGCGTAGCAATATCAACGAGAACGTAACAATAAAAAGGAGAGATATTATGGCGGAGCTCGGCAAGACTTACGTCTGCGACGTATGCGGGAACGAGGTGAAAGTGACGAAGGCCGGCGGCGGCGTCCTTGTCTGCTGCGGAAAGCCCATGAAGAAGACCGATTAACCGGTTTTACTTGACAACCGGTCAAATTCTATTGTATCTTGAGTCCGGGCGGGCAAGCTAAGCCCCGCCCAACGATCACTAAATTCCAGGGAAGACGGTAAAAGCCGTCACTGCCCCGCAACTGTAAGCGGCGAGCCTGCCCCGGGCGCCACTGTCCTGTATGGATGGGAAGGCGGGGAGAGGCGACGACCCGCGAGTCAGGATACCTGGTCGATATAACCTGTTACTTCCGAGGGGGAGGTAGGAGTCCGCTTTTTACACCCCCGCCGTTTCAAGGCCGGGGGTTTTTGTTTTCAGGGGTACATAGCGCGTAATGCCGGAAAAGGGCTTGGTACACGTCTATACGGGTTTATCCAAGGGCAAAACCACCGCCGCGATGGGCCTTGCATTGCGCGCCCTCGGGCAGGGCATGAGCGTTCTTGTCGTCCAGTTCCTTAAAGGCGGCGGGAGCGTTTCCGGCGAAATAAAGATGCTGTCAAAAATCCCCGACGCCGAGATAATCAGGTTCACCGACCAGCGCCATCCGCTTTTCTGCAAGGACGGCTGCGATGTTGACGAACTTAAGAAATCGATACGATGGGGATTTGCGCTCGCAAAAGAGAAGCTTATGTCCGGCGAATACGACATGGCCGTCCTGGACGAGATAAACAACTGCGTCAAGGAAGGATGGCTGGATGTCAAAGATGTTGTCCTGCTGATAAAGGAGAGGCCTGACAACCTTGAGCTTGTGCTTACGGGCAGGGGATGCCCCGGGGAAATTATCGAGCTTGCGGATTACGTTACGGAGATGACCGTGATAAAACATCCGGCGGACAATGGAGTCAGGGCCCGCCGGGGAATAGAGTTCTGATGGGGAAGGTCGTATTCATAACCGGCGGCGCGCGCTCCGGGAAAAGCGGTTTCGGCCTCTCGCTGGCCGAGAAGCAGGGCGGAAGGCTCGTATACATAGCCACGGCACAGGCGAGAGACCCGGAGATGGCGGAGCGCATAAGAAGGCACAAGGAGGCGCGCGGCGCGGCCTGGGAGAGCGTGGAGGAACCGGAAAACATAGCCGAAGCCTTGTTATCCATAGGAGGCGGGACTGTAATAATAGACTGCCTGACACTCTGGCTCTCCAATCTTCTTGAAAAAAACGGTAGCGACGGCTTTGAAGATGTGGCATCGGCAAGGGCGGATTCGCTTGCGGGCGCGCTGAGGAATTTCAGGGGTGTTGCCATAGTCGTATCGAACGAACTCGGCTCCGGGATTGTGCCGGCTGACGCCTCGGCGCGCGCATTCCGGGACGCCGCCGGCAGGGTGAACCAGATAATCGCCCGTGCCGCGGACGAGGCGTATGTTGTCGTATCGGGCCTGCCGGTAAGGCTGAAGTAAGGGGAGCATCATGGGTCTTTTAGAAGAAACACTGCGGGATATAACGCCCGTGGACGAATCGAGGGCGGCGGATATTCAGAGACGGCTCGACTGCAAGACGAAACCGCCAGGCAGCCTTGGGCGGCTCGAGGAGCTTGCAAAACGCGTCTGCCTGATTACCGGAAGCGAACTCCCGGACATATCGAGGAAGGCTATATTCGTTTTCGCCGGAGACCACGGCGTGGCGGATGAACTGGTGAGCGCATACCCGAAGGCAGTCACGGCCCAGATGGCGCTGAATTTCATAAACGGCGGCGCGGGAGTTAACGTCCTGGGAAGACATGCGGGCGCGGACGTTATCGTAACGGACATCGGAGTAGACTACGAGTTCGGGCTGGTCGAGGGCTTAAGGAACGCCAAGATTGGCCGTGGGACGGATAACATCGCAAAAGGGCCGGCCATGAGTCGTACGGACTGCGTCAGGGCGATGGAAGTGGGCATCGGGCTGACAAACGAGTTTGCCGCCAGGGGCTACGGCATCTTTGGAACAGGAGACATGGGCATCGCAAACACAACGCCTTCTTCGGCGCTCGCGGCGGCGTATACCGGCCTTTCCGCGGCGGATGTTACCGGCTATGGAACAGGCATAGGCGAGGAGCGCTTCGCGGTCAAGGTGGAGGTTATAAGGAGGGCGCTGGCGGCGAATCCGCCGGATGCAAACGACCCGCTCGGGACGCTTGCGAACCTCGGCGGTTATGAGATTGCGGGCATTGCCGGAGTTGTGCTCGGGGCCGCCGCGCGGAAACTGCCGGTGGTGGTGGACGGGTTCATATCCACTGCCGGGGCGGTCGCGGCTTGCAGAATAAAGCCTGAGGCGAAGGGATATGTCATTGCCGCGCACAAGTCCGTGGAGCGCGGGCATGCAGCCATGCTGAAGCTCCTGGGGCAGAGGCCGCTGCTCGACCTCGACATGAGGCTCGGCGAGGGCACGGGCGCCGCGCTCGGGATGATACTTGTAGAGGCCGGGGTAAGGATACTGAAAGAGATGGCTACATTCGGCGAGGCCGGCGTGGACGGGGATAAGGTTTGCTGATGCTGTCCGATTTCCTGACCGCGCTCGGCTTTCTTACCGTCATACCGCTCGGCCAGGAAAAGATTCAACCGGAGAGGATGGCCGGCATGATGAGCTTCTTCCCGGTGGTGGGGTTGCTCATAGGTTCGATACTCGCGTTTTTCGATTACCTCGCAAAGGGCCTGCTTCCCCGGCAGGTAACCGACGCGCTCATCATAGCGTTCCTCGCCTTCATTACCGGCGGGCTTCATCTCGACGGAATCGCCGATACTGCGGACGGTTTAATAGGCGGTAAAGGGGACAGAGAGAAGGCCCTTGCGATAATGAAGGACAGCCGCACCGGCGCTATGGGCGTCGTCGCAATCTGCCTTATCCTGCTTGTAAAGTTCATGGCGCTCGATTCGATACCCTCGGATATGAGGCCCGGCGCGCTTCTTCTTGCGCCTGTGCTTTCGCGCTGGGGGCAGGTGCTTGTATCATATGGTTCGCGCCCGGCCAGGAGCGATAACAGCCTTGCCGGTTCGTTTATGGTTTATCTGAAACCGGCGCATCTGGTAGCCGCGTCCGTCATGGCCGCGGCTTTCGCGGCCATGTTCGGCGGCCTTACCGGTCTGTCCGCGCTTGCGGCGGCGGCGATAGCCTGTCTTCTGCTCAAGATATTCTTTAACCGCTCCATAGGCGGCGAGACCGGCGACACCATAGGCGCGACGTCCGAGATTGCCGAGGCGCTGGTATTTATCGTATTTTCGGCGATGATATGAATTGCTTACCCCTCGCCCTGTGATGGGAGAGGGGCGGGGAGAGGGTGGATGTCATACACGCGATTATATCTATGCCGCCACGGGGAGGTCCGCGGAGATGACGGGGCCGGTCGACCGGCCAAAAGGCGTTACAACGGCCACCGGGACGTCGATATTACGGACGAAGGCGTAAGGCAGATGGAGCGACTGCGGGATATGCTGCTTGGCAAATCCCTTGACGCGGTCTATTGCTCCGACCTTATCCGGACGGTAAAAGGAGCTGAAATAATAGGAGGGCCGCACGGAGCAAAGGCCGTCTCCAGGGCGGAATTCCGGGAGCGCGGCGTAGGACTTTGGGAAGGGATGAGTTACGACGAGATAGAAGCTGCATATCCGGAGGACTGGAACGCCTGGCTTGGGGATATAGTGCATTTTGTCCCGCCGGGAGGCGAATCGCTTCTGGAGGTTTCCGCGAGAGTGCTCCCCGCGCTGAACGACACGCTGGCCGCGCACAGGGGTAAAGAGGTGGTTCTGGTCGGACACGGCGGCGTGAACAGGATAATACTTTCCCATGCCATGGGGCTTGATATGAAGAACATCTTCCGAATCGAACAGCGTTACGGCGCGCTGAACATAATAGATTTCTACGATGACGGAATGCCGGTGGTGAAACTGCTGAACGGGTGAGGATATGAAAATAATATCCAGGTCTATCTGTGTAATATTAGCTTCGGTCGCATTTGCATCGTCCGCGTTCGCGGCCACGAATCCGATGGAAAGGCTGCTGGAGGGCAACAGGAGATTTGCCGCCGGAATTCCCGCCAGGAAGGAAGCAGGCGGGAAAAGACGCATGGGGCTTGCCGGGGGACGGCATCCATTCGCCATCGTGCTTTCGTGTTCGGATTCCCGCGTCCCGCCGGAGACGATTTTCGACCAGGGCCCTGGGGATTTGTTCGTGATACGCGACGCCGGAAACGTGGCCGATTCAATCGTAATCGGGAGCATAGAATACGCCGTGAAACATCTGCATGTGCCGCTCCTGGTTGTGCTCGGACACTCCGGCTGCGGAGCCGTCAAGGCGACGCTTAACGCCAGAAAAAGGCCTTCAGGCAACTTCGGCAGTATAACCGACAGGATACTTCCGGCTGTCGTCGAGGCGCGGAAGTCTCACAAGAAGGATATTCTTAACGAGGCCGTACAGGACAACGTGAAGAATACGTGCTCCGAGATTGTCAGGAGGAGCAGGATAATCCAGGAACTTGTTAGCAAGGGCAAATTCAGTATTGTCGCCGCCGAATATTACTCTGATACCGGCAAGGTGGAGCCTGTTCCCTCCGGCCCCCGCGTGCCGCCGGGAAAATAAAATATATGCATAAAGGTTCTGTAATAATCTCGGCGCCGTGGAGCGGCTCCGGGAAAACGACAATCAGCATGGGAATCATGGCAGCCCTCTGCGAGGCCGGACTTGCCGTGCAGCCGTTCAAGACCGGCCCGGATTTTATCGACCCGCAATACCACAGGAAGATTACTGGCCGCATATCCCGCAACCTCGACTGCTGGATGATGAAGGCTGCGGGCGTGCGCGATACCTATGCCAGGGGATGCGCGGGCGCGGACATATGCGTCGTTGAAGGCGCGATGGGTCTCATGGACGGCATAGGCAGAGGCGGCATCCAGGGCAGCGCGGCGGAGGTAGCAAAAGTCCTCGGTATCCCGGCTGTTCTCGTAATCGACGCGAAGGGCATGGCTGGCAGCGCGGCGGCTGTGGTAAAGGGTTTTGAAGACATAGACCCGGATGTGAACGTCTCCGGCGTGATATTCAACCGGGTTGGTTCAGAACGCCACGCGGCTATGCTCAGGGCGGCGGTGAAGAGGCATTGCAGGGCGAAGGTAATCGGCGCCGTCCCGCGCGAAGAGGGGCTTGAGATACCTTCCAGGCACCTTGGCCTCACGACGGACATGGACGGCATACTTACGAGAGAATATATCGGCAGGTTAACGGAGACCGTAAGAAAATACGTAGACATTGATGCGCTTATGAAAATCGCATCCACGGCGAGAGAGCCGAAGCCTGCGCGCGGGACGGAAAGAGTAAAGCCTCCAGCCGCGAGGCTCGCCGTGGCGATGGACGAGGCGTTCTGTTTCTATTACCAGGACAACCTTGAAATGCTTGAGTCCCTGGGCATCGAGATTGTCCCTTTCTCGCCGCTCAAGGACGGCGGCCTGCCTGAGAATGTATCCGGGATTTATTTTGGCGGCGGCTACCCGGAGATGTATGCGAGGGGGCTTGCCCTGAACGATTTCGTGATAAACGACGTGCGCGAGGCGGCGCGCGCCGGCCTGCCGATATACGCCGAGTGCGGCGGGCTTATGTATCTCTCCCTGGGCATAACCGACATGGAGGGCGTGTTTCATCCCATGGCCGGGTTAATCCCGGCCAGGACGAAAATGCTGGAGAGGCGCAAGGCCCTCGGATACAGGGAAGTAACCGTAACGGGAACCACGCTCTTCCCGAAAGGCGCAACCGTTCGCGGGCACGAATTTCACTACTCCGAGCTTGCGCCTATGGGAAGCGGCGTGAGGCGCGTATATAAACTGAAAAACGCCTCCGGTGAAGAGACCGCCGAGGGATATGCCGTGAGCAGTCTGCTTGTGAGCTACGCGCATCTGCACTTTCTGTCAAACAGGAAGTTCGCTGAATGCTTTGCGGACAGAGTAAAAAAATCCAAATCCTTTAAACGGGTATAATTTTGTTTCTTTGTAGCTGCCCGATTTATCGGGCCATTAAAAGCGCTCCATAAATGGAGCAGCTACGAATTTATGGACAGGAGGATAAATTTAATGGCATCGCAGGTGGAGCAGGCAATGCAGAATATCACGACCGCCCAGATGAAGGCGGTCGCAAAAGAAGAGGGCGTCACGGCAGATTACGTCCGCGACATGGTGGCCCAGGGCAAGGTGGTAATACCCAACAACACCGTGCGGAAATGCAGCGCCGTCGGTATCGGCAAGGGCCTGCGCACCAAGATTAACGCGAGCATAGGGACTTCCACGGACATTGCGGACATGGGCCTTGAGGTGGAGAAGGCAAGAGTCGCCGAGACCTGCGGCGCGGATACGCTGATGGATTTGTCCGTCGGCGGGGACATAAAAAAGATCAGGCGCGAGGTGCTTAAGGCGATAAACCTGCCGGTCGGCACCGTGCCTCTTTACCAGGCGTTCGCGCAGTCGATAGAGAAATACGGAAACCCGGTGGACATGCCGGAGGAGATGCTCTTCGACGTCATAGAGGAGCAGTGCGCGGACGGCATATCTTTCATGGCCATACACTGCGGGATAAACCGGCTGACCATCGAGAGGCTCCGCAGACAGGGATACCGCTACGGCGGGCTTGTCAGCAAGGGCGGGGCGTACATGGTGGCCTGGATGATGCACAATAACAGGGAGAATCCGCTATTCGAGAAGTTCGACCGCGTGGCGGAAATCCTGAAGAAATACGACTGCGTGCTCTCGCTCGGAAACGGATTTCGCGCAGGTGCGATACACGACTCCTCGGACCGCTGCCAGATACAGGAACTGATTATAAATTGCGAGCTTTCCGAGCTCGGGCGCAAGGCCGGGTGCCAGATGATGGTGGAGGGGCCCGGCCATATACCGATCGACGAGATAGAGGCTAACATCATCATGCAGAAGCGAATGTCGAACGAGGCGCCTTTCTACGTCCTTGGGCCGATAACTACGGACGTAGCCCCCGGTTACGACCACATTACTGCGGCTATCGGCGCGTCTCTTTCGTCCGCCTACGGCGCGGATTTCATCTGCTACGTCACGCCCTCAGAGCACCTGGCCCTGCCGGACGCGCATGACGTAAGGGAAGGCGTTATGGCGGCGAAGATTGCCGCGCATATCGGGGACATGATAAAATACAAAAACCGCGAAAGGGACAGGCAGATGAGCCTCGCGCGGCGCGGGCTCGACTGGAAGAAGCAGTTCGAGCTTGCCATCACGGGAGAAAGGCCGAACGAAATCCGCGCGTCTCGGATGCCGTCGGACGAAGGCTCCTGCACCATGTGCGGGGAGTTCTGCGCCACGAAGATAGTAACGAAATATTTCGAGGAGGATATTGAGAGAGGCGAGAAAAAGGTAGACGGGAAAGCGGTATAAGCGATTAAGAAAATTACAGTTTCGATTGACACAAGGGCGGATTTGTAATATAAGAAGCGGATGGAAAACACTATAATACTGCTTGGACACGGCTCCCGCGCCTCATGCCATATGCCGGAAGTGGCGGAAATGGTGGCGGAAATGGGTTCTGTCCGTGTCCGCTACGCATGCCTTCAGTTCTGCGCCCACGACCTGTCTTCCGCGGTCGATGAAGCGGTGAAAGACGGCGCAAAAAAAGTGATTATAATCCCGTACTTCCTTCATCTTGGGAATCACATGATAAAGGACATTCCTGCGGAGATTTCGGCGCTGAGGGATAAATATCCGGGCGTTATGATTGACCTCGCGGAACATCTCGGTGTGCATCCGAAGCTCGCGGAGATAGTTCTGGAGAGGATAAGAGAGGCGAGCGACGCCGGCAGATGAGCAAAATCAACGACTTGGACTTTCAGCTCGATACCATCCTCCGGGGCGCGGCGGAAGTCATATCCGAGGAAGAGCTAAAAAACAAGCTCCGGCGCTCCCTGAAGGACGGCAGGCCGCTGAGGGTAAAGGCCGGGTTCGACCCTACCGCCCCGGACCTGCACATAGGCCATACGGTATTGCTCCAGAAAATGAAGCAATTCCAGGACTTGGGCCACCAGGTGATATTCCTTGTCGGGGATTTCACGGGGATGATTGGAGACCCTACGGGGAAACTTCAGACCAGGCCGCCTCTCACGCCTGAACAGGTTCTGGCAAACGCCCGGACATACATGGATCAGGTGGGGAAAATCCTTGATATTTCAAGGACTATCGTGGAATTCAACTCCCGATGGATGTCGAAAATGTCCTCCTCCGACATGATACAGCTCGCGGGAAAATATACCGTGGCAAGGATGCTGGAGCGGGACGATTTCCAGAAACGCTTCCGGGAGCAGAGGCCCATTTCCGTTCACGAATTTCTCTATCCGCTCATACAAGGCTATGATTCTGTTGCGCTTTTTGCCGATGTAGAGCTTGGCGGGACGGACCAGAAATTCAATCTCCTTGTGGGCCGGGAGCTTCAGAAGGAGTACGGGC
>JAKAHE010000054.1 GCA_021815285.1 Nitrospirota bacterium | reverse complement strand
ATCCACAACCGAATGGCTTCTTTTATATTTTCAAGCGCTTCGTCATAAGTGCCGCCGTGCGCGGAACAGCCCGGCAGTTCCGGGACATCCGCGACATAGATACTGTCTTGATCATCCCAGTAAATTATTACTTCGTACTTATACATTAATTTCCCCTCCGAGATTGTATCTTACAATCACGTTTCTAACCTGCCTTACCTGGTACGCTTTCGCTTTGCCGCTATCCTGCTGCAAGTTGATTTTCTCCATAATTTCAGACTTTCTGAATATATGATGGCTTCCCCGTATCCGCTCCTCAAATCCAAAATGTTTCAGCAAATTGCAGAGGTCATCGAAAGAGATATTTGCATCAGAACCGCCGCGCAATATTTGAACCAACAGCTTTTCATACTTACCCATTTTCAGGTATCTCTGTTGTTTTCAGGATAAGCAACATCTTAAATGTCTACCATAAATCGGGGGTTATGGCAATGGCAAAAAGAAAAAAGGAATAAGCCCGCCTCCGTTTCCGGAGATGGGCTTTATATTTTCCTGTGCTCAGGCTTTGGTGGCCGGCGGTATGTGTATCGCCATGCCGTGGACGTCCTCCATCGCCTCCATTACGGACTCGGCGAGCGTCGGGTGCGAGTGAATCGTCTCGGCAACCTGCTTGGTCGTCGCGCCCATGGCCATGGCTATAGCGGCCTCATGGATATAGTCCGTGGAATGCGCGCCCATTATATGCACGCCCAAGACCTTGTCCGTCTTGGCGTCCGCGATTACCTTCACCATGCCGGAAAGCTCGTTCATGGCCTGCGCCTTGCCGAGTCCCCGGAGCTGGAACTTCCCGGTCTTGACGGCGATTCCCTTCGCCTGGGCCTCGTGCTCACGAAGGCCGACAGAGCCGATCTCAGGCAGCGTGAATATGCCCGCCGGGACGACCCTGTAGTCCATCTTCCGGACGTTGCCGTGCATGATGTTTTCCACGGCGCATAAGCCCTCGGCGCTTGCCACGTGCGCGAGCATTATCCCGCCGACAACGTCGCCGATGGCGTATATCCCCGGCGCGTCCGTCTCCATGTATTCGTTTACGAGGACTTCGCCGCGCTTGCCGAGTTTCACGCCAGCTTCTTCAAGGCCGATGCCGCGAGAGTTCAGGGAGCGGCCTATGGAGACAAGCACCTGGTCCGAGACGACTTCCGTGCCGCCTTCCATGCTGGATGTAACGGTCCCATCGGCGTTAACGACGACCTTATCGATCTTCGCGCCGGTAATAAGCTTTATTTTCTTTTTCTTGAGCTCCCGCGCCATAAGCTCGGAGATGTCCGGGTCTTCCGTCGAGAGGCAGCGCGGCAGAAGCTCCACCATTGTCACTTCTTCCGCGCCCATGACCTTGAATATGCACGCGAACTCGCAGCCGATAACGCCCGCGCCGACGATGAGTATGCGCCTTGGGACCTTGGAAAAGCATATCGCGTCGTCGCTTGAAATTATATGCTCATGGTCGAATTTGAACGTAGGTATCTCGGCGGGAGACGAGCCTGTGGCGATGATTATATTGTCGGCCTCGACTGCCCTCGTGCCGGAGCCGTCCTTAAGCGTCACTTCAATTTTTCCCCGGCCCGTCAGCTTTCCACGGCCCTCGATAAGCTCGATACCGTGGGCCTTGAACAGTCCCTTTATGCCCTTCACAAGCGTCTGGACGACCTTCCCCTGGCGCTCCATTACCTTCGGGATATTGAGTTTCGCCCCGCCCTCTACTTCTATGCCGAAACTTGCCGCCTCCCTGATTTTCTCATAAACCTCAGCCGTGGCGACCAGCGTTTTCGTCGGTATGCATCCGCGGTTCAGGCACGTTCCGCCGACCTCGACATCCTCTATCACCGTAACCTTCGCTCCGAGCTGGGCCGCCCTGATGGCCGCCACGTATCCGCCAGGCCCTGCGCCAAGTATTGCAATTCGTTTGTCAGACATGATTCTTGCCTCCCCATGAAAAAGAAAAAGGGAGCGGAAAGCTCCCTGGAGTCTGTCAACGTAATTGGTCGTTATTTATTCTCTTCGACGAATTTCCCGTATTCCTCCGCGTCCATAAGCGAGCTCAAGTCCTTGGAGTTGTCCATTTCCACGACGACTATCCAGCCCTTGCCGTAAGGGTCCTCGTTTATGGTCTCCGGCGTGTCCTCAAGCTCGGCATTCACCTTGACAATCGTGCCGGATACCGGGCTTACGACGGAAGACGTGGCCTTTGTGGACTCTATCTCGCCTATCTCGCCGTCCGCATCGACGGACGAATCTATGTCCGGCAGGTCAACATAAACTATGTCTCCCAGCGATTCCTGGGCATAATCCGTAATCCCGACGGTAGCCCTGTTTCCGTCTACTTTTACCCACGAATGCTCCTTGTGGTATTTCAAATCTTCAGGGTTCATTCTCTCACCTCCGCAAAGTGCAGTAATACAGCCATTATGGATTCGTATAAAGTCCGTAAATAATATCTACGGGGTTTTTTAAAGTCAAGCCAAAAATCCTTGCGACAGAAGTATGTCCGCACCTTTTTTTAAAAGCGCCGGATTTTTTTTTATTCCCGCGATAAACTGCAGGGAGTAAACGGCCTTTATCCCGGAGTAATCTTTAACTGCCTCCGGGTTGGTAAGCGAGGCTGCATCCCCTTTGTTTTTGCGGCCCTGATTGAGGATTATAGCAGAAATTTTTATTTTCCGTGCCCTTGCGGCTGCCACGGTCAACAGCGTGTGGTTAATAGTTCCCAGACCCGCGCGGGCCACGATAATCAACGGCAGTCCAAGCTCCGCCGCCAGGTCGAGATAAAGCTTCCTGCCGGAAAACGGCACCATCACCCCCCCCGCGCCCTCCACAAGGACAATGTCGCTTTCGGCGCGGATATGCTCGAAGTTTCTTTCGATTACCCGCAGGTCTATCTTTCTCCCCGCCCGCTTTGCCGCAACAGCCGGCGCAAGGGCCTCAGAAAACCGGTAGGGGCAGATTATATCGAGCGGCAAATCGCTCCCGGATGCTTTTTTGAGGAATATGGCGTCTGACGGTAGTAAGTCGCCGCGCTTCTCCCGGCAGCCGGTCTCGGCGGGCTTCATCACGCCGACCTTCAGCCTGCGCGCCCTCATCGCGGCGGCGATTATCCCCGCGACTATGGTCTTCCCGACGCCCGTGTCCGTGCCGGTGATAAAGAAGGTTTTCAACCGTCAGACTCCCCCAGATACGCCTTCCGCACCTTTTCGTTCTCCAATAATTCTTTCGCCGGACCTTCCAGAGTAATCCTGCCGGTCTCAAGGACATAGGCGCGGTCGGCAAGGTTCAACGCGGCCCTGGCGTTCTGCTCGACCAATAGCACTGTAACGCCCCGGCGGTTGATGTCCTTTATGATTTTAAAAATCTTTGTGACGACAATCGGCGCAAGGCCGAGCGACGGCTCGTCCAGGAGCAGAAGCTTGGGGCTGGACATCAGCGCCCGGCCAATCGCAAGCATCTGCTGTTCTCCGCCGGAGAGCGTCCCGCCCTGCTGGGATTGCCGCTCCTTAAGCACTGGAAAGAGGTCGTAAACCTCGCTTAAATTCTTCTCCGCGAGCGCCTTGTCCCTGATTGTGAACGCGCCCATATCCAGATTCTCCCTTACCGTGAGCCGGGAGAAAATCCTGCGCCCTTCCGGGACCTGGGAGAGGCCCTGTTTGACAATCTCGTGCGGGGGCAGGCCGTCTATCCTTCTGCCGTCATACGTGATGCTCCCGCCGCCGATTTTATTTACGCCGGAGATGGCCATAAGAGTGGTGGACTTTCCAGCGCCGTTCGCGCCGAGGAGCGTCACGACCTCGCCTTCCTTCACCGAGAGCGATACACCCTTCAGGGCCTCTATCGGGCCGTAAAACGCGCGCACGCCTTCGAGCTTAAGCATCTGCGGCCTCTTTGCCGAGATATGCCTCTATGACCTTAGGGTCTCTCTGAATCTCCGATGGTGCGCCCTCGGCAATCTTCACCCCGTGGTCAAGCACCGCCACTTTGTCCGATATGCCCATCACGACCTTCATGTCGTGCTCTATCAGGAGTATCGCAATCCCCATGTCCCGGATGTCACCAATGAGTTTAATCAGCTCCGCGCTCTCCTGCGGGTTCATGCCCGCCGCAGGCTCGTCGAGGAGCAGAAGCTTCGGCCCCGCCGCAAGCGCGCGTGCGATTTCAAGCCGCCTCTGGTATCCGTACGGGAGGTTCCGCGCCCACTCGTCCTTTACATCGAGAAGCCCTACAAACTGAAGGATGTTCATGGCATTCTCGGTCATCTCCCGCTCCTCCGCACGCACGGCAGGAGTCCTGAGAACCGCGCCGATTATGCCGGATTTTGTCCGGCAGTGCTGGCCCACCAGGACGTTCTCGAGCGCGGTCATCTCGGCGAAAAGCCTGATGTTCTGGAATGTGCGGGCCATGCCGAGTGCGGTAATCCTGTGCGGCGGAAGGCCGGTTATGTCCTTCGTCTCGAACATGACATGGCCTGAGGTCGGAGCCGTAACACCGGTAATGCAGTTGAAAAACGTCGTCTTGCCGGCGCCGTTCGGGCCTATAAGGCCGACTATTTCTTTGTGTCCGATGTGCAGGTGTATGTCTTCGAGCGCCCGGAGGCCGCCGAAGGTCTTGGTAAGGCTGGAGGTGGAAAGTATGCAGTCTTTCATGGGGAAAGCTATTCCCTTACGGGGGGGTTGACAAGGAATTCGTCCGGGCGTTCAGGCGTGTCTTTTATTATCACCCTGCGGCCCTGCACGGAAAGCCTGCCCTCGGCAAAAAGCCTTACCGCCTCAGGGTATATGCGGTGTTCCTGCCTTAGTATCCTTGCCGCGAGGGAGTCTTCCGTGTCGTCCTGCAATACCGGCACGACCGCCTGGATAATTATCGGGCCTGTGTCCATGCCGGTATCCACGAAATGGACGGTGCAACCGGAGAAGCGCGCGCCGTAATCCATGGCTTTTTTCTGGACGTGCAGGCCGGGGAACGACGGCAGGAGCGCGGGATGTATATTTATGATTTTATTGGTGAATTCACCGACCAGTACATGCGAGACCAGCCTCATGTAGCCCGCGAGGAGAACGAGGTTAACCTCTTGTTTTCTAAGGATTTCTACGATTTTTCCATCGTAATCTTCGCGTTTCCGAAAAGCTTTATGGTCTATAAACTCAGCAGCTATAAGGTTTTTTCGCGCTCGCTCAAGGGCATATGCGTCTTTTACGTCCGATATGCAGACGGCGATTTTCGCGTTGATTTTCCCTGCGTTTACGGCGTCTATAATGGCCTGAAAATTGGACCCGCGCCCGCTTGCCAGGACGCCTATTTTAAGCCCCTCAGGCACTGTATTCCACTCCTTTTCCGCCCGCGATTATTTCGCCTATGACGTATGCCTTCTCGCCCAGTATAGCCGCTTTCCTTGTGAAGGATTCCGCATCCTCCGCGCCAATGACCGCAATCATCCCTATCCCCATGTTGAAGTCGCGCAGCATCTCGGCCTCGTCCACGCGGCCCTTCTCGCGGATAAATTTAAATACGGGAGGAATATCCCAGCTTCCCTTTCGGATTCTCGCGCGGCAGCCTTCCGGGAACACGCGCGGGAGATTCTCGGTAATCCCGCCGCCGGTGATATGGGACAACCCTTTTACGTTTAAGCCGTCTACCAGGGTGAGCACGTTCTTTACGTATATCCTTGTCGGCGTGAGAAGCTCGTCCGCGACAGTCTTGCCAAGCTCCGGGACGTACGAGTCTATCTTAAGCCCCGCCGCATCGAAGAATACCTTGCGCGCGAGCGAGTAGCCGTTCGAGTGCAGGCCGGAGGACGCAAGGCCGACGAGAACGTCTCCGGGCATAATTTTGCTCCCGTCTATTATCTTTGACCTGTCCACTATCCCGACGGCGAACCCGGCAAGGTCGTATTCTCCCTCGGCGTAGAAACCCGGCATCTCCGCCGTCTCTCCACCGATTAGCGCGCACCCGGCCTGTCTGCACCCCTCGGCAATACCGGAAACAACCTTTGCGTGCTTCTCCGGCATGAGTTTTCCGCACGCGAAATAATCCAGGAAGAATAGCGGCTCCGCGCCCGTTACGAGGATGTCGTTTACGGACATGGCGACGAGGTCGATGCCCACGGTATCGTGCCTGTCGGCCATGAAGGCGGCCCGAAGCTTCGTGCCGACGCCGTCCGTGCCGGATACGAGGACGGGTTCCTTGTAACCGCCCTTCAGCCCGAAAAGCCCGCCGAAGCCGCCGATGTCCGTCAATACCTCCGGCCTGAACGTGGACTTCACGAAGGGCTTTATCATCTCTACGAATTTATTCCCCGCGTCTATGTCCACACCCGCGGATTTGTATGTCAGTCTGTCGGTCATTATTTTCCCCGATTTGTCATTCTGAGCAACGCGAAGAATCCACCTTCAGGGTTTTATTATAGATAAAAATATTTTAAGTTCAAGGCCGTATTTTAAACGTCCCGAAATCGGCGTCGCCCGGAGATATTTTTATTTTCCTGCCAGTGGACTTCTCCAGTTCCCGGACGTTGGCGTTCCGAATGCCTTTATAGACCGACAACTCGCGCGGGTTCACGACAATCTCAGCGGACTCGCCGGAGAAATTTTCCAGGGCGCCGAGCATCTTCCTGAGCGCAATCCTCGACCTCACGAGATGCCCGAACGCGGGATGATAAGGCCCTGCGAGAAGAGATTTCTCAAGATCCTCGCCCGGCTGAAGCCCGATGCGGATTACCATTATGCCCGCCGCCTCGAACATTCCCACGGCCTGCGCGCAAAGCTCCACGGCCTCAAGAAGCGAGAGCGGGACGCATTCTCCCCGCCGCCACATATCCGCAAGAGCGGAGCCTTCGACGACCAGCGCGGGGTATATCCGAACGAAATGAGGCTGGAGCCTCACCGTATCCGAGACCGTATACAGAAATCTCTCCCCGCTGTCCCCGGGAAGGCCGGCCATGAGCTGTATTCCAAGCTCCAGCCCCGCATCCTTTACGGCCTTCGCGGCCCGCATCGCATCGGCGCCCGTATGCCCGCGCCCGGCTTTTTCAAGCACGCTGTCGTCCATCGACTGCACGCCGAGTTCCACCGTCTTCACATTATGTTCTTTAAGGACACGCGCCCTTTCTGCATCAATCTCGTCCGGCCTCGTGGAGAGCCTTATGCCGGACGCAAATCCCATGTCGATGAACTCCGACGCGACGGACAGATATTTTTCCTGCTCCGGCCACGGAATTGCCGTAAACGTGCCGCCGTAAAAAGCGATTGTCGCATCCGAATTTTCGTGAGAAAGCGCACCTGAGAGATAGTCCCGGACTTCTTCCGGCGACGGCGCTTTATATGCTCCTGAGATATTTTTCTGATTGCAGAATACGCAGAGGTGCGGGCAGCCTTTATGCGGGATGAAAACCGGTACAATCGTCTCTTTGACGGCACGCATGATCTGTTCTTAGTCCGGCTTTTTTTTGCTTACTTTCTGCTGGCGGTCTACCGCCTTTTCACCCGAAAAGAAAGTAAGCGCGGCCTGGGCGGCGTGCTGCTCCGCTTCCTTTTTGCTCCTGCCGCTGCCGTTGCCGAGGACACGTCCGCCAGCCTCTATCTGAACCTCGAAAACCTTCTGGTGGTCCGGTCCGGACTCGTTCACGACCGTATATTTCGGCAACTCTCCGAATTTGCCCTGGCAGGCCTCCTGGAGTTCCGTCTTGTAATCGAATACCAGGCCGCCGGATACCATTGCCTTTATGTCTTTTTCAAAGTTGTTGCGTATGAACCGGTATGCCTCGTCCAGCCCTGAATCGAGGTATATGGCGGCGATAATCGCCTCCATCGCGTTGGCCAGGAGCGAAGGCTTCTCGCGCCCGTGGGTCAACTCCTCTCCCTTTCCGAGGAACAGATAACCGCCGATTCCGAGTCTCTGAGCGACCCTGGAGAGGCTCGATTCACTCACTACAACGGCGCGGAGCTTAGAGAGCTCTCCCTCAGGGGAACTGGGGCAGAGCTTCATTATGAAATCGCTGATCAGAAAATCGAGAACTGTATCGCCGAGGAACTCCAGGCGCTCGTTATGCCCGGTCATACCGAGACGGTTCTCGTTGGCGAAGGATTTGTGCGTAAGGGCCTGCATGAGGAGAGAGGGCTGGCTGAAATTGTATTCCAGCCTCTTTTCGAGCTCGTGGACGTTCTCGTAATGCATGATGCCCGGTTAGCCGGTGAACTTGCGGAACAACAGGCAGCCGTTGGTGCCTCCGAACCCGAATGAGTTTGATAACGCGGCATTTACACTTACATCGCGCGCCTCGTTCGGGACATAGTCCAGGTCGCATTCCGGGTCTTTTGTCTCGTAGTTTATGGTGGGCGGGATTTTCCCTTCCATTATGGTCTTGACGGCGACGATTGCCTCGACGCCGCCAGCCGCACCGAGCAGATGGCCCGTCATGGATTTCGTAGAGCTTACCGGGATATTATATGCCCGTTCGCCCAGCGCCGATTTAATCGCCATCGTCTCGAACTCGTCGTTGAACTTGGTAGAGGTGCCGTGGGCGTTGATATAGCTTATCTCTTCCGGGCCGACGCCGGCGTCATTCATCGCCATTTTTATGCAACGGGCCGCGCCCTCGCCATTGGGAGCAGGAGCCGTCAGGTGATACGCGTCTCCTGAGAGACCGTATCCCGCAAGCTCGGCCAGTATATTGGCGCCGCGGGCCCTGGCGTGCTCCAGTTCCTCAAGGACCATTACGCCCGCGCCCTCGCCCATGACAAAGCCGTCTCTGCCCGCATCGAATGGTCTGCTCGCCCGCTCCGGCTCGTCGTTCCTTGTGGAAAGGGCCTTCATGGCATTGAACCCGCCTATACCCATCGGCGTGATGCAGGCCTCCGTGCCTCCGGCTATCATGGCGTCGGCGTCGCCGCGCTGGATGACCTTGAAGGCATCTCCTATATTGTGCGTCCCTGTGGCGCAGGCGGTCACCACGGCGGAGTTCGGCCCCTTTGCGCCGAAAATAATGGATATATGACCGGAGGCGAGGTTGACGATAAGCATCGGGATAAAGAACGGCGTAATCTTCCTCGGGCCCCGCTCAAGGACGATGGCATGGTATTTTTCGATTGCTATGAGGCCGCCCATCCCGGAGCCGACCATAACGCCCACACGCTCCGCGTTGGCCTCCGTAACCTTCAGGGCTGACTGCTCCATCGCCATCCTTGAAGCCGCGATAGACAGATGGATAAACCTGTCCATCTTTTTTATCTCTTTGGCCTCGATATAGAGCGCCGGGTCGAACCCTTTCACCTCTCCGGCGATCTTTGTGGCAAAATCGGCCGGGTCGAACTGCGTGATAAACCCGACGCCGCTTTTTCCTTCAAGCATCCCGTCCCAGGTCTCTTCGACCCCTATGCCAAGCGGCGTTACCGCCCCCATGCCTGTTACAACTACACGTCTCTTTTCCAAAAAGAATCTCCGCAAAAATAATGCAAAATGCCGCGTTCGTCAGTCCATATCATGCCAGGGAAGGGCTTTCACGAACACGGAACGCGAACGCATCTTATTAAACCTTGCTTGCGATGTAATCCACGGCGTTCTGAACCGTCGCTATCTTCTCGGCCTCTTCTTCTGGTATCTCTATTCCGAATTCCTCTTCAAAGGCCATAATAAGCTCGACGGTATCGAGGGAGTCGGCTCCGAGGTCGTCTATGAAAGACGCCTGCGGAGTAACCTCACCCTCCTCGACTCCAAGCTGTTCGGCTATTATTTTCTTAACCTTCTCGTCAACTGACATTATCTCACCTCCATATTGATTGCATGAAAAACCTATTGATTGTCATTCTGAAGCCCTGGCCGAAGAATCCGCATTTATAAATTCAGATTCTTAGCTTAGCTCAGAATGACAGCCTTCACGGTTACATATACATCCCGCCGTTGACGTGAATGACCTGGCCGGTGATGTACAACGCCGCGTCGGACGCCAGAAATTTAACCGCCGCCGCAATGTCCTCCGGCGTCCCAAGACGTCCAAGCGGCACCTGCTTGAGAAGCTCTTCCCGCACCTTCTCCGGAAGGGCCTGCGTCATGGCGGTGTCTATAAAACCGGGCGCGACGGCATTGGCGGTTATGTTGCGCGAGGCATACTCGCGCGCAATGGTCTTGGTAAGCCCTATAAGCCCCGCCTTCGAAGCGACATAATTGGCCTGGCCCGCATTGCCCATTGCTCCGACTATCGAGGCGATGTTTATTATCGTGCCCCTCCTGGCCTTGGACATGTGCTTTATGGCCGCTTTTGCGCAGTTGAAAGACCCTTTCAAGTTCACGTCTATTACCAGGTCCCACTCCTCTTCCTTCATCCGCATTATGAGGTTGTCCCTGGTAATCCCGGCATTGTTGACCAGTATATCCAGTTTTCCGAATTTCGCTACGGCTTCGTCCACCATTGCCGCCGCTGAGGCCATATCCGCGACATTGCCGGTAATGGAAAACGCCTTGACGCCGAAGGCTTCCAACTCGCGCGCCGTCTCCGAAGCCTTGTCGCCGTTAACATCCGACACGGCCACATCCGCCCCGGCCTTCGCAAGCGCGACTGCTATAGCCTTACCTATACCCTGGGCCGCCCCTGTAACAAGCGCCGTCTTATCCTGTAAGTGCATGGCTTTTCCTCTTTAAGTCGTGCAGAAGATTATAAAAATAACATATTAAAAGTCAAGTTATTTCTTGGAAGTTATTTTACAACCGATACTTAAGTAGTCGAGGGTGGTATTAAGCGAAACCGTATCTTCCACATTTCTTATCTCGGCCTCTTTCGTAATCCTCTTAACCAGCCCGGAAAGAACCTTGCCCGGCCCGACTTCCACGAGCGTATCAGCTCCGTGCATAACCAGGGCGTGAACGCAGTCTTCCCAAAGAAGAGGCATAGTAAGCTGCCTCAGGAGGTTCTCTTTCACATCATCGGCTTTATCTACCAATTTCCCGGAGGCGTTGGAGGCTATGGGGTAATCGAGGTCTTTGATTCCCGCAGCATCGAGTTCACCCTTAAGTCTTTCCACCGCCGGGGCCATAAGTATGCAGTGCGAAGGAACGCTTACCGCAAGCGGCACCACCTTCTTCGCCCCCATCGCCTGGCAAAGCTCCGAAGCCTTCTCTACTGCCGCCTTCTCTCCGGCTATAACTACCTGGCCGGGGGAATTGTAATTCGCCGGAGACACTATGCCTCTGGCCGACGCCTCCGAACACGCTTCCTTTATCTTTTCGGAATCAAGCCCCAGTACGGCCGCCATGAGGCCATTCCCCTCCGGCACGGCCTCCTGCATGTATTTCCCGCGCTTCCTGGCCAGCGCTGCCGCCTGACCGACGGTAAGCCCGCCAGCCGCCGCAACGGCCGTGAGCTCGCCTAAGCTATGCCCCAGA
>JAKAHE010000231.1 GCA_021815285.1 Nitrospirota bacterium | reverse complement strand
CCCTATAAATATATTCGGCAGCTATCGCTTGGTACGGAATTTGCTTGATTTTAAGTAATTTTCTGCAATTCGACCGGAGCGATGTCTCACATGGAAAAAGAAGGCCTCATATCAAAAGTCGAGAATGCCAATTTCGAAAAGGTCCAATATTATATCGAAAAGGTCCTTTCCGAATCTCCGGATTATTGTTCCTGCCACCGCTGCCGCCTGGACGTGCTCGCGCTGGCCCTCAATACACTTCCGCCCCATTATTATGTAATTCCGTCCCATATTACCGACCGTGACATGGGCTCTCCATGGATCCTTATTGAGATTGCGGTCCGGGAGGCCTTCAAAAAGGTCGCCCTCTGTCCCCACCACCGCCTTCCCCTTAAGGAACAGCAGGACGCGGCCGCCTGTAACATCTGACCCGGGGCTAGGGATGAAAGTCCCGAACTACCAACTAAAGTTCCGCATTTGTCATTGCGAGGAGCCGAAGGCGACGTGGCAATCTCAGAACTTAAAACCGGAGATTGCTTCGCTCGCAATGACAGCCTAATGCGTTTGTCAGAAAAACTGTCGGTTTTCTTTGCTCCACTTTCTTTTTTCTAAAAGAAAGCGGAAAAGGTTTTAATGTTTTATCAACATCTCCAGTATGGCCTTCTGGACGTGCAGGCGGTTCTCCGCCTCGTCGAAGACCACGGAGTTCTCGCCTTCCATCACCTCGTCCGTTATCTCCTCGCCCCGGTGCGCGGGCAGGCAGTGCATCACGAGCGCGCCGGGCTTCGCCGCCTTCAGGACGGCCGCGTTTATCTGGTAGCCCGCAAACGCCTTCTCCCTCTCGGCCTTCTCCTTCTCCTGGCCCATACTGGCCCATACGTCCGTATAGAGAACGTCCGCGCCTTTCGCGGCCTCTATCGGGTCGCGCACCACCTGCACGCGGTCTCCGGCCTCTCTTTTGGCCGCACCCAGTACGCCGCCGTCCGGCTCGTAGCCCTCCGGGCAGGCGAGCGTAATGCCCATGCCGGCCTTTACCGCGCCCTCGATGAGGGAGTTTGCCATATTGTTCCCGTCTCCTATATAGACAAGCTTCAGGCCCTTGAGTTTACCGAGCTTCTCCCGGACGGTAAAGAGGTCGGCCAGCACCTGGCACGGGTGGTGCCTGTCCGTCAGGCCGTTGATCACGGGTATTGAGGCGCATTTGGCAAGCTCCTCGACTATCTCCTGCGCGAACGTCCTGACCATGATGCCGTCAACGTAGCGGGAGAGCACGCGCGCGGTGTCCCTTATCTCCTCGCCCCTGCCTATCTGCGTGTCGGAGGGCGAGAGGAACAGCGCGTGTCCGCCGAGCTGGAACATGCCGACCTCGAACGACACCCTCGTGCGGGTGGACGACTTCTCGAATATCATCGCGAGCGTCTTCCCCGCGAGGGGCGTATGCCGCTCGCCCCTTTTTTGCTTTGCCTTCAGTTCTCCGGCACGGGCCAGTATATTGTCGAAATCCTCGCCGCTCAGTGGCGCGATCGAGAGCAGGTCCTTCATCATGCGGCGGCGCTCCTCTTCTCGAATATCCTGTCGAGGGCCTGGATAAGGCCATCTATTTCTTCCTCGGTTACTATGAGCGGCGGGACGAACCGGAGCACCTTCTGCATCGTGCAGTTTATAAGGTAGCCCTCCTTCATCGCGTCTTTGACGATGTCTGTCCCGTCGATGTCGAGCTCCATCCCGATGAGAAGCCCCTTGCCCCGGATGTCCCTTATGAAGTTGTATTTCTGCTTCAGTCCTGCAAGGCCCTTCTTGAAGTACTCGCCTATCCGGGCGCAGTTGGATACAAGCCAGCCGTCTTCGAGTATCGCCTCCAGCGAGGCCGTCCCGGCCGCGCAGGCCAGCGCGTTCCCGCCGAACGTCGAGGCGTGGTCCCCGGGCGAGAACGCCTCCGCGACCTTCTCCGTCGCGAGAGCCGCGCCTATCGCCGTGCCTCCGCCCAGGGCCTTGGCGAGCGTCATGATGTCCGGGGTTATGCCGTAGTGCTCGTAGGCGAAGAGCTTTCCGGTGCGGCCCATCCCCGTCTGCACCTCGTCCAGTATGAGCAGGAGGTTCTTCTCTTCGAGCAGGGTCTTAAGCTCGCGGAAGTAGTTCTCCGGGGGGAGGTTAACCCCGCCCTCGGCCTGTATCGGCTCCAGCATCACGGCACAGGTGTTCTCGGTTATGGCATTTGCCACCGCGCCTACGTCGCCGAACGGGACGTACTTGAACCCCGGCATAAGCGGCGTGAAGCCCTTCTGGAACCTGCCCTGGCCCGTCGCGGTTATCGTCGCGAGCGTCCTGCCGTGGAAGGAGTTCAGCGCCGTAATTATCTCGAATTTATCCGGGCACAGGTTCTCTTTGGCGTATTTCCGCGCGAGCTTTATCGCCGCCTCGTTGGCCTCCGCGCCGGAGTTGCAGAAGAAGACGCGGTCGGCGAAGGAGTTCTGCACGAGCATCTTCGCGAGCTTTATCTGCGGCTCGATGTGGAAGTAGTTCGAGACGTGAATGAGCTTCTGCGCCTGCTTCTGGAGCGCGATTACGACCCTCGGGTGGCAGTGGCCGAGGTTGTTTACGGCGATGCCCGCCAGGAAGTCTGTGTACTCCTTCCCGTCGGAGTCCCAGACCTTCATGCCCCTGCCCCGCACCAGCACGACGGGGTAGCGGCCGTAGGTGTTCATGATGAACTTCTGCTATTCCTCTATCAGCTTGTCCGTTGACATCTCTACCCTTTTAT
>JAKAHE010000053.1 GCA_021815285.1 Nitrospirota bacterium | reverse complement strand
GGAAAAAGCACAGGCGCCGCCTTCCGAAAAAATCGGGCGCGAGCCCGGCAAGATAATGCCCCGCCCAAGGCCGTATATCACGAAAGGATACACGAGGCAGGTCAATACGGGTTGCGGCAGGCTCTACGTTACAATCAACGAAGACGAGAAGGGGCTGTGCGAGCTCTTCGCCATGATGGGCAAGTCCGGCGGCTGCGCAACCTCCCAGACGGAGGCTACGGGCAGGCTCGTGTCGCTCGCGCTTCGCTCCGGAGTCGATCCCGCCTCCATCATCGACCAGTTGAAGGGCATACGCTGCCCGTCCCCGGCATGGGTCTCCGGCTCCACGATATACTCCTGCGCGGACGCCATAGCCACGGTATTGGAGGAATATCTGCTGGAGAAAAAGCAGGACAGCGCGCAGGACAAGAGCGCCGCGGACGACAATCTCCTGAACCACTGCCCGCAGTGCCCGGAGTGCGGCTCGATGGTCTCGTTCGCGGAGGGGTGCGTGGTATGCAGTTCCTGCGGCTACTCAAAGTGCGGCTGACCGGGCCGGTGGGTCGGCAGGTGGAGGCCGGGAGACGTTTTTTTAATGCTTATCGAGCAAAGAGAGGGCGTCGTGAAATACAGCATAAAGGCATTCATAAAGCGCGACGGCATGGGCGGATATTTTGCCGAATGCCTGGAGGTTGACGTCGAAGCGCGCGGGGAGACGCTCGACGAGACGGTCTGCAAACTCAGAAGCGAGATATGCGGCTACCTTCGCGGCAGGAACATGGCCGAGTTCGACCTTGTGGACGAGCCGACGCTCTTTATGACCTTCGAGGACGAGCCGATAATTCCGACGCCGCTTCAGTGCAGCATGGAACTGGAGGGCCACGCATAGGACACGCGCCCCCGGCGCGTTAATTCAGAGGTATTGCATGACAGATGATCAGAAGGAAAAAATCCGCAGGACTGCGGCCAGCCACGGCGGCAAACTCCCATGCGCGGCGGCCTTCGCGCTGTCGAGGGAGATTGAAGCCTCCCTGAAGGAAATCGGCAAATTCTGCAACGAAGAGAACATCCGCATCAAAAACTGCCAGCTCGGCTGCTTTCCGTGATGGATAAAGAATACCTCAAGAACGAATTCAAACAAAGACTCCAGTATTTCGTGAGAGACCTTAAGGAATATATTTCCACGGAAGACGACCAATGGAAGATTAAAGGTTTTATAGATGTAGTAAAGAATATATATACCATTTCAGGTGATACAAAGATTTTATCAAAACTCCTTGAGATCCACCTATTCCCTAAAATTTCAAAATTTGCCGACGAAAATTCATATAAAATTGTCCTCGCAGACCATCAGAATTATTATCCGGACATTACTTTTGTCGGCAACAGCGACGATGCCATAAAATTTGCTCTGGATTTTAAGACGACGTATCGTTTAGTAAAACATCCTGGTTTTTGCAATGGTTTTACATTAGGCTCACATGGAGAATATTTCGTAAACAGGTCGAGCGCGAAAAATATCCAGTTTCCGTACAAGGATTATCTCGGTCATTTTTGTCTGGGGATAATTTATACCCGGACCGCCTCGGAGGATATAGACGAAACCAGAATTTATAATATAAAAAACCTGACGGCTATTACATCTGTAATTAAAGATTTCCAGTTCTTCGTCTGCGAGAAATGGGAGATTGCAGGCGATCAGGGTGGAAGCGGCAATACGGCGAATATCGGGAGCATAAATAAGATTGAAGACATAATCAACTGCAACGGGATGTTCAAGAACCTGGGCGAGAAATGGTTCGATGATTATTGGATGAATTATGGTAAGATAACCATAAAAGGTGAGGGTGGAAAAGAACAAAAGATAAGGTCGTTAAAAGATTATCTCATTTATAGGGGTAAAGACCCTCAATTAGTCAACCAGCGGGCATCGAAGAAAATTAAAAAGAATGAATAAAATTTTTGTGCCCCCCATAAAATGCCAGGGGATAAAAACCAAGTTGGTCCCCTGGATATTGCAGAATATATCCTTCGATGAAAAGGGGAGATGGGTTGAGCCTTTTATGGGTTCAGGAGTAGTCGGTTTTAATTTGCGTCCCAGGAAGGCCCTGTTCTGCGATGTTAACCCCCACCTGATAAATTTTTACAATGCCCTGAAAGATTTCTCGATAACTCCTAATTTGGCAAGAAAATATCTTGAACATGAAGGCGCTTTATTAACCGAAAATCCTTCCGAGCATTATTACCTGGTAAGAGAAAGGTTCAATAATTCAAATGACCCGTTGGATTTTCTTTTCTTGAACAGGTCTTGTTTTAACGGGTTAATAAGGTTCAACAAGCGCGGTTTGTTCAACGTGCCGTTTGGACACAAGCCGAACAGGTTTTCCAAGGCTTATATAACCAAAATAATAAATCAGATTGAGTATGTCTTTGAGATGATAAAACATCACGATTGGGAATTCATAGCTCAGGATTTCAGGGCAACATTTAAAAATTTTCAATCCGATAAAAATTTTCAATCCGAAACTTTTATTTATTGTGACCCGCCGTATAATGGCAGACACGTTGATTATTTCGATTCTTGGTCTGACGAAGATGAAAGAGATTTGTATAGCTTATTGCGCCATTCCAAATCCGGTTTTATGTTATCCACTTGGCACAGCAATAAATACAGAGAAAATAAAATATTCGAAAAGAATTGGGAACATTGCGAGGTTATAACTAAAGAACATTTTTATCATGTAGGCGGAAGCGAAGAAAACAGGAATCCTATGATTGAAGCATTAATCATGCATCCGCAGAAAAATTTATTTAAGCAGGCCCGGATAATTCCTAAAGATATAGTAGCGCAATATCAGCTGTATTAAATGTCTGCCCCATCCTATTTCCCCAAGTTCTTTAATTAAAAACCATTAACTTGACTTCCAGCCGCGGGCTACTCCATAATGACCCGCGATGAAACTCCAGAAAAGCCGGGAAAAAAGCTTAACCGTCCGGGAGGTGAGGGACGCCTTTTCAGGGCCGGGTTTTGCCCTGGGCGCGGTGGCCGGGGTGTTTGCGCTCTGGGCCATAGGCCGGCTCTCCGGGCTGGACGCCGGCGCGCTCAAAACCTTTTACCGCAACTCCTTTACGGTCTTCTTCGGCCTGTCCGCCTTCATATATTACAAAAAAATAAGACCTTAACTTCCCCGATGCCATGCAACATCCTTTACATGCCGCCGGGGATGTTATGCCGTCAAATCCCTTATTTATATTGAAATCAGCCCCGGAAATGTCGTAAAATCAAGACGCCTTTTCCTCCGGCAGGAGACTTAAGGGATTCCCCATGTCAGAGACGATAGATAAAAACCAAGAAAGCGGCCCAGCCGTTGCCCAGGCGGATACCGCCGCGCCGTCCGAGCTTTACGCCGAGGGCGCCCGGCGCCTGAAAGCCAGGGACTATGCCTCCGCGCGCGCCTGCTTTGAGAAATACCTCGAGCAGAACCCGGACGACCCCGCCGCCCTGCACCTTCTGGCAAGGGTGCTCTATAATCAGAACAAGGACCTCGGCAAGGCGAGAGAATACCTCGAAAAGGCCGCCGCCATCGACCCCGGCTCCCTGACCAGTTATCTCCAGACGCTTGGAATTCTGCTGATACACCAGGGGAAATACGACAGGGCGAGGGAGGTGTTGGAGCGCGCCGTCTCGGAGGACAAAAAAACCGATGCGCGTCACACTGCCGCCCTGAAGTTTTACTTAGACCTCGTAAAAAAGAAAGGCGCGTCAGTCCGCACGCGCCGCGCGACGCCGCGCGAATTTTTCTTTACAGCAGAATACGGCCACAGAAAGATGAAGGCTCCGTATTTCGTGCTTCCCTCGCTCGTAGTCCATGCGCTTGTGTTGATACTTGTAAGCTACCTCTCCACGCACCACATGCCTTTCAAGAAACCGAATACGCATACGGACTTCACGTTCGTGCAGCTCTCACAGCCGTCCGGCGGAGGGGCTTCTCAGGCTGGAGGTGGCGGAGGCGGCGGGAACTCCGCAGGCCAGGCAGCCGCCCGGCCATCCGAGGCGCAGCCATCGGCAGGCCGGTCTGAATCAGGTCAACCTGCTCCGGCCCCGCCGAAGATGGCGAAGGTCGAAATGAAAAATACCCAAGCCACGGCTTCTCCTGAGATGAAGCAGGCGAATAACGGCTCGCCGGGGGCCGTAAGCGCGAAAAGCGCGGCATCGGCTATAAAACCCGGCAAGCTCGCGTCCGTTAATGCGATTTCCGCGACTAAAGAAGCCGACATAAAAGAAATCAGGTCTAAACTCGCCGAAGGGAATGCGGAGATCTCGATAAAAAGCCTGACCGCGCCGTCGGAAAAATCGAGAGGGCGCGCCAAAAGAAGCTACCGCATGGCGAAACTTAACCATAAGGCATCCGCGATGGCCGGAGGGACAATCACCACTGCCGCTGCTCGCGCGGGGAAAGGCGGGCCGAAATGGAACATGGGAAAGATGGCCGGGCTCCGGGAGCAGGATTTCAGGGCCACCGTCCCGATGGAGCAGGCGAGGGAGATGACAATGGCCCCGTCCGCCCGGTCCTTCCGCCCGACGGGGGACGAGCTTGAGAGCCTTGCGGCAAGGCCGCTCGGAATAAATACGGGCGGCCCGGCGCAGGGCGCAAACCCTGCCCGGTTTACGGGCGTAAAGTCCCTGACCGGCATGCGAGAGGACATATCGGCCTACGACAGGCTCCAGGGGGCGATAGGGGTTTCCGTATCTTCCCAGGGCGCGGGTGGCGGGGTCGTGGCGTCGAAGGAGCGGGCGGACATAGGACAGGCGGCGCCTAACGGCCAGCCGCAGGCCATGCCCGGAGGCGGCAGGATGGTCGCGTCACTGGACAGGCTGACGGGCAGGATGTTCGCCT
The DNA here is from genome assembly GCA_021815285.1 of Nitrospirota bacterium. Taxonomy (GTDB): domain Bacteria; phylum Nitrospirota; class JACRHJ01; order JACRHJ01; family JACRHJ01; genus JAKAHE01. The sequence continues at coordinate 6,659 of JAKAHE010000053.1, read as the reverse complement.
CCGCCGGGGCTTATCCGGGCAGGAAAACGCTTCAAATGCCGGGGGCCAGGGCGGCAAACCGGGCTTCCGGTAAGGCCAGCCGGAGCGTGAAAATAAGGACTTTAAACATGAAATCCGCCTTCCCGGCGGGATACGCGTCCTCCGGGATCGGCAAGGCAGCCTCCGCTCCAGGGAACGGCCCGGGCGGCGCATATGCCGGAATCTCCAAAGGAATAAGCCGCAATGCGCTGGGACGGTCCGGCAGCGCGGGCGGTCTTGGCGGCCTGCTGGAGACCGCATCTGCGAAGATCTCCGGCATGCTTGGAATAAACGGCAGACCGGCAGGTCCTTCCGGACCTTCCGCGGCAGACTTCGGAAGGGGAGGGGTCGCGGGCCTTTCGGCTGGCATGGGCCAGGGAGCGGGCCGTGGCGGAAACGGCGTGCGCGGCGGGAAGGCGGGCGGGCAGTCTTCATGGGTATCCGCGTCAGGCCCGCAAAAGCAGTCTTCGTGGGTCGCGGCAAAGTCGCTCTCCGGAGGATACGGGGCGTCGCAGTCGGGCGGGATAACCGGCGGCAAGCTTTTTGCCGGAAACGCGCTCGGGACGCCGGGAGGGAACCGCTACGCCTCCGCCTCACGCGCGGGAGTAACGCCCCTGTCCGTGGGAAAAAGCTCCGTAATATCGCGCGGCACGCTCGCAGCCGAGAATAAAATCGGCCCGAAGGTGCGCATACTCTCGCCCGGTTCAGGCTCGACAGACAGGATTTCCCAGACGATAAAAGGCATCGTCTCGGATACGCGGGTGCGGAACGCGACCCTGACGGTAAACAACAATTCTCAGGTCATATCGGTTGAGAACGGGAGATTCGAGGCGACATTTTCGCTTTCCAGGGGGAGAAATACTGTAACCGTGATGGCCTTCGACTCCGACGGCAACGTCGGGAAGGACAGCATAAACCTCGACTATTCCGGGTCTTCGGAAGGCGCCCCGGTAAATATCATATATCCCAGGGACGGCCAGGTGTTCGACGTCTCGGAAAACTGCGTGATTACCGTAAAGGGAACCATCGGAGACCAGGACGTAAGCCGCGCGAAACTGATACTGAACGGTAACCCTATGGACATAGTCGTCAACCGGGGTTACTTCGAGCAGAAGGTCGCGCTGATGGAGGAGCAGAACACGATTCAGGTGGAGGCCGTGAACAGCCGTGGCCAGACGACGCACAGCCGTATGGTGGACGTCGGCACAGTGAACGTCAAGCCGAAGGACATATTGATAATACTCACGTGGGACAAGCCGCACGCGGATTTCGACCTGCACGTATACAGCCCGTCGGGCGGCCATACATACTACAGGCAGCCGAACATCTACGAGTCGAAAAACGCCATACCGGGCGGCAGGCTGGAGCAGGACGCAAAGGGAAATTTCGGGCCGGAGGTGTTCGACCAGGAACACGCCGAGCGCGGGATTTACACGGTCAGATCCAACTACTTCTACTCCGGCGGCGACGGTGACGCGCACTCGAAGATTACGATAATCCTGTACGGCGACAACCCCTCCCGCAGGATCGTGCGCGTGTTCGGGCCGTATCTCCAGAGGGACACGAAGGACGGCTCGGACTGGGGGCCGGCGATAAAATTCAAGATGCCGGAAGGGATATTCCTGGATGAATAGAGGTTTATCATGAAAAACTTGATTCTGCTTGCGGCTGTTTTTGTTTCACTCCTTCCGGCTGTATCCTTTGCCGATACGCCCGACGAGATCATGAAGACGGCGGTTCAGCTGTATCAGAACGCGGACTACGACCTGGCGGCGGAGCAGTTCAAGAAATATGTCGCGTCTTTCCCGTCCGACCCCCATGCGGACGAGGCCATGTACGGGCTGGCGGAATCCTATTTCGCCGGAGGCTCCGTAAGGCCGTCGCTCGAAACCTTCAGGAAACTCCTGGCGACATACCCGGCGTCTAAGAAGGCCCCGGACGCAAAGCTCAGGCTTGGAGACTGCCACTACCTTCTCAAGGAATATGACAAGGCCGTGAAGGACTACAAGGCGTTCATAGACGCCTATCCCGCGAGCAAGTCTGCGGCGGACGCGCTATACATGACCGGGCACAGCTACCTCAAGCTCGGGGATTTCGGACATGCCGGGAAGGCCTTCGGAGAAGTGGCGGCGAAATTCCCGGACAGCCACAAGGCCGCCGAATCCAATTTCATGGCGGGCGAGTGCGCCGTGCAGAAGGGAGATTACGCCAAGGCGAAGGCATATTACCTGGCCGTGCTCTCGAAAGACCCGCAGGGGAAATACGGGAACAAGGCCGCGTTCAGGATTGCCGAGGCGGATTTCCTGTCCGGGAATTACGATGAGGCCAAAAAGTCCCTTGACGATTTCCTCAAGAAGTTCCCCGGCTCGGAAGACGCCCCGGTCGCAAGGCTCGACCTCGGCGACGCATATTTCAAGACCGGACTTTTCGAGAACGCGATTATAGAGTACGAAACTTTCGTAAAGGATTATAGCCAGAGCGACCTCCTTCCCGAAGCGGAGTTCCGTCTGGCTGAGAGCTATTACCAGAAAAAAGACTACGAAAAGGCCAGGGACAAATACATCGAAATCATGGGGAAGTATCCGGAGGCGAAAGGCCGCGACCGCTTTCTCTACGGCCTGGGCTGGTCCTACTTCAAGCTAAACGACATGCAGAAAGCGGCGGATAATTTTGAAAGACTGACGCAGGACTATCCGGATTCCGGGCTTTTCGTAACGGCCTGCCTTCAGCTTGGTGAGGCGCGGGCCGGGATGAAGGAGTACAAGCGGGCGGCGGAGGCATATAACCAGGCGCTCCTGAAGGCCAAAAATCCGTCCGACGCCAGGACCGCGAGATACGACATGGCATGGGCGTATTACCAGGCGAAGATGTTCAAGGAGGCGGCGGATGCCCTTGAGGGGACGCTCGCAAACCGCAAGGACACGAACTCGCCGGAATATGTCGAGGCGAAAAACCTCCTGGCAAGGTGCAGGCTCTACCTGGGCGATTACCCGCATGCCATAGAGGGCTTCAAGGAAATTGCGGACAAATACCCCTCTAATCCCCTGGCCCAGGACGCGCTTATGGGACTGGCCGAGGCGTACGAACGCCATAGCGAGCTTTACAAGGCCGTGGACACATACAACAGGCTTCTTAAAAACTACCCTGACAGCCAGATGAAGGCGGAGGCCCTTTTCGGGATCGGACGCAATTTCCTTGAGCAGGAGAACTTCCCGCAGGCCGTGGAGGGCTTCAAGGCGCTTCTCTCGCAGGAGCCGTCCTCGGCATATGCCGAAAAAGGGCTGTTCGGCCTGGCGGAGGCGTTCTACGGCGCAAAGGACTACCCGAACGCCAAAGAGAATTACGAAAAATACCTTCAGCAGTTCCCGGACGGAAAGCGCAGGGATCAGGCCCTGTACGGTCTTGCGTGGTCGCAGCTCGGGCTTAAGGAATACCAGGACTCTTACACGTCGTTCATGAAACTGTCGTCGGAAACGAAGGACGGCTCGCTTGTCCCGGAGGCCCTTCTCGATGCGGGCGAGGCGCTCTACGACCAGGGCAAATACGCCGATGCTGAAAAACAGTATAAGGACGTCCTTGCGAAATTCCCGGACAGCAAACAGGCCAAGAAAGCGGTATACGCGCTCGCATGGACGGAGCTAAAGCTGAATAACCTTAAGGATGCCGCCGCCGGGTTCGAGGAGTTCTCGAAAGCAAACCCCAAGGACCCGCTCTCGAAAGAGGCGGACTACCAGCGGGCCCTGATAATGATCCAACAGGGGGACACCGCCAATGGCACGGCTCTTTTGAAATCCGTAGCGGACAGCGACCCCTCCGGAGACGTCGGAAACCGCGCGCGGCTTTCGCTCGCAAAGGCCCTGACGGCACAGGGCAACCAGGCGCAGGCGCAGACGATACTGAACCAGCTCAAGAAGGAGGGGCCGACAGACCTGGTCCGGGAGGCCGAGTTCCAGCAGGCGTTCCTGAAATTCAACCAGCAGGATTTCGCGGACGCAAGGAAGCTCTTCATGCAGTTCGCGCAGAAATATCCCGGAAGCAGTTACGAGCCGAAGGCGATTTATTTCTCGGCGCTCTCGGCAGTAAACCTGAAGGACTACCGGGCGGCGGCGGACGGCCTGAAGAAGATTGCCGGCATGTCGGACGAGGAGATCAAGCCCGGCGCGCTCTACTGGTATGCCGACAGCTGCTACAACCTCAAAAAATACCAGGACGCGCTCGACGCGTACGAATCCTTCATTAATACCTACAAGACGGACAAGCTCCTTCCGGAGGCGAAATACGGGCGGGCATGGGCGCTCGACAAGCTGAACCGGGAAGCGGACGCGGAAGCGGCGTTCAAAGACCTGGCGCTCGAATATCCCGACGGCCCCCACGCGTCCGAGGCTTGGTATAAGGTTGGCGGGTACGCGCTGGCCGCGAAGGATTATGCGGGCGCATCCGACGCCTTTTCCAGTTTCCTGAAACTCAAGCCGAACAGCCCGCTTAAGGGCGATGCGAGCTTCCAGCTTGGAGAGGCCCTCGAAGCCCTGAAGAAGAACGACGATGCGGCAAAGGCGTATCTCGAAGCCGAAGCGGCGGGCGGGAACCTTAAGTCGCCTTCGGCCCTTCGCGCGGGGAAGCTCCTGGCCGCTGCCGGGAAATACGCCCCCGCTTGCGCAGAGTTCGACACCGCCGCGCTCGATTCCACCCTCGCCGGAGAGGCGCTTGTAGAAAAGGGGAAGGCCCTCTTCGCCCAGAAAAAATACGACGAGGCCGTAGCGGCCATGAAGAAGGCTGCGGATTACAGCCAGACGCTCGAAGTCCGGGCGGACGGCTATTACACCGCCGGGGAATGCCTGTCGGCAAAATCCGACTACAAGGACGCGATAATCGAATATACGAAATGCGTCGTGCTGGGCGAGAACCCGTTCAGGGCCGGCTCCATGCTCAAGATTGCGGAGAGCTATGCCGGCCTGGGCGAGAAGGACAAGGCGGCGCTTGCATACAAGGACTACCTTGGAGCATATCCGAACGGGCCGAATGCCGCAAAGGCCAGGGAGGCCCTTAAAAAACTGGAGGGGTGACAATGAGACTCAGGCTGTTTATAACGGCTTTATCGCTGGTCTGTTTCCTGCCTCCGGCATATGCGGGACAGGGCGGAGTTCATGCCGGTGTGAAGCTCTCCGGCCTTACGCACTCCCTGAAAGACCCGGACCCGGCTGTGCGCGTTGCGGCTGCGAGAAGCCTGGGCTACATGAAGGAGAAATCGGCAGTCCCGGCCCTGATGGACATGCTTGCCAAAGACAACGACAAGGGCGCGCGGCTTGCCGCGCTCGGAGCGCTTGTCGTCATAGCCGACAGGCAGGCATTGCCGGCGTATCTCGGGGCGCTGAAGGACGAAGACGCCCAGGTGCGTCAGAGCGCGGCGGCGGCAATGAGCGGCCTGTGGGACGAAAAGGGCAAGGAAGCGCTCATCGGCGCCATGCTGAAAGACCCTTCTCCCGACGTGCGGAGAAGCGCCGCGCTGTCCCTGGGAACGCCGGGAGACGTCGGGAAGCGTGATACCGATGATGAGTCGGAGCAGAATCAGGATATTGAAGGAGCGCTCATAGGTGTTTTAAAAAACGACAAGAGCTATGAAGTCCGCGCTGCCGCTGCGACAGTGCTTGGCAGAATAAAAGGGAAGGATTCGCTCGCCCCCCTCCTTGAGGCGATGTCGAACGACAAAAACGCCTCGGTGCGCGCTTCTGCTGCAAAGGCCGCAGGGAATTTTCAGGACGACAGGGCGGTAGAGCCGCTTATAAAAGTGCTTTATTTCGAGAAAAACGAAAATGTTATCGTAAACGCCATAAAGGCCCTTAGATACTCTTCCGACCCCCGGATTGCGGATCCGCTTGTCGCGGAACTCGATTCCGGAAGCGACAGGGTGTTATGGCAGGCCATAGACCTCATAGAGCGCATCAGGCCTCCGGAGGCTGTGGGCAAGCTCAAAAGCATATCCGAGGACAATTACGAATCCGAGGGCGTGAGGGAAAAGGCGAAGGAGGCCTTAGAACTCATGGGTGAGGACTGATTATGCCGGATGAGATTATAGAGCGTTTCAGGAAGATTTTCAGGGCCAATTTAAACGTCCGTACAGGCGAGAGGGCGCTGGTCTTTACGGATACCGTCTCGGAAGGCGAGAAAACGGACGCGGCGGGTTTACAGAGGAGAAAAGGACTTCTAAGGCTTGCCCGCGCCGCAGAAAAGGCCTCCAGGGAACTTGGTTTTGAGACCTTTTACCTGGAATTTCCCGCCCTTGGAAGCCACGGTTCAGAGCCTGGCGAAGACCTCTGGAGGCTCGCATTCGGGGATGATACCGTAAGCGCGCTGGGTAAAAAGGGGATACTCGGAAGGATAAGGTCCAAGAGCGCCTCTAAAGACGACATCCGGAAGGCAAAAGAGATTGTTTTGGCCGGCAAAAGCTCCGCAGTCTCTGTCGTAATAGCCCTTTCCAACTATTCTACAAGCCATACGCGCTTCCGGGACCTCCTGACCTCCGCTGCGGGGACGAGATACGCCAGCATGCCCCTTTTCGAGGAAGACATGCTGTTCGGCTCCATGGAGGCGGACTGGGAAGAGGTGGCCGCCCGCTCCCGGCGCATCGCGGACGCGATAGACGG